>NZ_JBSZSV010000001.1:0-52222 GCF_057812175.1 Microbacterium sp. ABR10 | reverse complement strand
GCCGCAATCTCCAACGCCGCGGCCTTGTCGAGCGAGTCGTAGCCGTACATCGTCATGACGGCAGAGTCGCCGGCCACAAGATGTTGTTCGGTGTGCTCGTTCGACTTACCTGGGCCGACGAGGTAGGTCATCAGGCCGCTCATCCGCGCGCCGCGGGTCACCTTGGCGATCATGTGCGGTTCACCGCCGCCAACGCCTTCTCAATCTCGCGGGCGAGGGCACGGTACTGCACCAGCACGCCCTCCGCCTCCGCGACGAACCGGCGTTCCGTGTTCGCGAACCGGGCGATCTGGTTGACGTTGTTCGCCACGCTCGACATCTCTCGCTGCAACTTGAACAGCATCGCCACGGCAGCCTTGCGATCCGAAGCCGTCACGACATTCGAGTCCATTGCGGACTCAAACAACAGCCGCGGCACCTTCACGTCACGCACCGCTGCTCGAGCACGCAGCTGCGCGTCCTCTTCTGGGGTGACGGCCACGGTGTACCGCTTCTCGCGACGCCCGCCGCTCGCGTTCGCTCGGCGCTTGCGGCCGAACAGCTGACGCTTCTCGTTCGACTCCGACACGAGAACCACCATCCCTTCCGGCCCAGCGCAGCGAACCCGCCCCCAGAGGCGGGGACCATACGGCCAAGTATGCCCGGGCCGGCCGCGCAGCGGAAGGGCCGAGAGCGACTTATGACACATAAGTCTATTGCTTGCTCCCCTCCCAGGGTGTGTAGCACCGCCTCCGGCTGGGTGCGGAACTGGACGCGGCCCGCAACCCGCAGCTGACGCACGAAGCCGCGGCGTTGCTACTAGCCTAGGCATGACTAGCGGTGGTGTCACCGCCCGGCTAATCTGGCGTCATGACTGACGCGAACCGAAACCCTGACGACGCGGCCGCGGCCGCGCGGCGCCTCCTCGAATCGACTGTGGATCGGCGTGTGGAGGCCGTGCGCTCGATCGTGAGCGCAGCGAACGACACCGACGCCGCACGCGCCGCCCTCAGCGAAGCGCAGAGCCGACACGCGAAGGCGTGGGGCGATGCCCTCGCGTCCGGGTGGTCGGAGAAGGAACTGCGCGCCACCGGCGCCCCGCGTCCTGATGCGGCGCGCGTGAAGCCGCCGCGCGGGCGTCGCTCCTCGACCACCGCGGACGCGCCGGCCGACTCGGCAGAGGTGTACGCGTGACGACGGACACGGACTCGCAGCTGCACACGCAACTGCGGGCGTGGGCGGAGGGTTCCAACCCTCTCGCTGCGGCTGTCGAACTTCTCATCCACGGCGGCCTCGCGTACACCGGTGCGCCGTGGCTGAGAACTGACCACGGTTGGGACACGAGCGCGGTCGACTTCGACCGCCTCGGCTATGAACTCGGCGCGCTCAGCGGAGGCGAACAACGCCTTGCACGCATCGCGTCATCGCTCGGCCAGGGAGTCCCGGTCGACCTTCGCGAAGACATCGCAGGACTCGACCTCGCGCATACCCGATGGGTTATGACAGCGGTCGCTCATGCCGCCGGCTTCACGGAGCCGGGGAAGACAATCGAAGAGGTCGACGGGATGCCGACGTTCGTGTCGTATCCGGCCCTCGCGACATGGGAGGGCGACTAACCTGATCGTCAGCGACGACCCCCCTCGTCGCCCCCGGAAGCCCCCGCTCGAGCACCTGTGCTCGCGGGGGTTTTTTCGTGCTCGGGCGGGGTGCGCCGGCTGCGGTCCGGCCGTCCATCCGACGCTTCACTTTGGCCTCCGTCGAACACCCGTCAAGAGCGCTGCGCGTCCCTTCGGGATGCCCCTCCGGGGCACTCCTGACGAGTGCCCGCCTCCGGCGTCGCGCCGCTTATCGGATGGATGGCCTCAGAGCATGCTCAGCCACGAGAACGCAACTGCGCGGTCCGCTCGGCAAGCTCCCGGCGGGCATCGGCGGCGGCGCGCTTGCGTGCCGCCTCGCGTTCCCGCGCCGTCCGTTCGTACTCGCGCTGATCGGCCTTCATCTGCGCGATGACACGATCCACCTCGTCGTGGTCGATGCTCGCCAAGCGAGCAGCTTCCGCGGCGCGTTCCGCGGCGCGACGCTCCTGGTCGGCGGCGCGCTGCGCCGCCGCATCGCGGCGAGCCTGGTCGAGCTGCGAGTGCTCGGTGACGACGTGCCGGATCACCCAGCCGTAAAAGCCCAGAGCGCCCCGGCTGGTGAATGTCTCGGGCACCCGACGACCGTCCCGCGTGAGCCAGGCGTTCATGGCAAACATCAGTCCCTCGACGCTCCATTCCGACACGTCGATGCCGCTGCGCTCGAGCATCCCGATGACGTGCCCGACGTGCTTACCGCGGGCGAGCCACGGGATGCGCTGCGCCAGTGCAGCGGCGAAGCGTTGAAGTTCGATGGGTTTCGGGGACGTCAGTCGAACGATCGAGTCGCTGCGCGTGATACTCCGTCGTCCTGGCTGCCGCGAAGCGGCTTTCGAGCGCGGTTCACCGCGCGTTGGTGAGTTCTTTTGAACGGGAGCTGTAGGTGGAGCCGAGCGCCTACGGGGTAGGTGGACATTCTCCACAGATCGCTCGATTGCGCCGGCACCTGAGATACGCGGGGGCACCGGCGCCGGCGTCTCGCGGAGGGGCCGCTGAGCAGAGCTCCGAGGCATCACGAGCGCCCTCGTGGAAGCCATGCGCAGCTGACGGCCACCGTGCTTGAGCTGCGCCGCGATGCGCTCGCTCCCGTACAAGTATCGTCCCTCGATGACGACCGCTGAGAGGCCCAGCAGCAGCAGGATCTCTCGCGCCCGCTGCACGGTCCTCCTGCACATGCCGAGGCGGTCAGCGACGGTCTGATGCGCCGTCGTGACACCGCGCCCGGTGCCGACGTCGGCCGAGCGCATGTCCTCCTGTGCAACGCGCAGCAGCGTGTGGGGCGCGACCTTCACGGCCGCGCGCACGCGCTCCCCCTCGGGCGTTGCCAGGGCATCCATCACCGCGTCGAACCATGCGCCGGCCGACGACCAGCACGGCAGCGGCGCGTAGGCGCCGGGTGCCGGCTCCGGGCTCCAAGAACCCGACCGGGATTTGTTCGGCCGCGACGCGGCCACCTTTGGCGTCTCGGGTGCAAGCTCGACAGACTTCTCCCCCGAAAAAAGGGAGCGTCGGGAGTACACGGAGACGAACTCCGCTGTTACGATGTGGTCATTCCTTCCGGGTAGGTTCCGGTGGGTACACCGAAGGCCCGGCTGGTAACCGGTCTTGGGTGGGACTGCTTCACATCTCTGAGTCGCCAAACTTCAGGGAGATGGGAAGCCAATGCTTCTAGGCCCGTCGCGAAAGCGGCGGGCCTAATGCGTTAGGTGCTGGTGATGAGCAACCCCTCCTCGTCGGCGGGCATGGCAAGCTCGTCGTCGCGCGGCAGGGGCTCCCACCAAACGGGCACGCCCTGATCTGTGAGCTCCAGGTGCTTGTCCATGAGCTGAACCAGCACAGCGGCAGAGACACCCATGTTGCTCGCGATCGCTTTGAGCCTGTCGCGGACGTTTCGCTCGACCTCCCAGCCGAGGGCGACCGGATCGTGCCGTGTACCTCGTGGGAGTCGGTGTGCCGTCATGTTGCCCATAGTGGCCTAGGCCTAGGCGTTAACGCGTGCGCCTCGCGGCGTGTCGCGCGCACTTACCTACGCATGGCTAGAGTCAGGACTTCGCGCCGGCCTCGTCGTCGTGACGACGGAGGTCGGCGTAGGCGCGTGAGGCGGTCGTCCTGTCGACTTGGAGCACAGTCGCGATGTGGGCGAAACTCGCGCGATCCTCGTCGCGCATCCGGCGCAGCTCGGACAGCTGCGCGGCGTTCAACTTCGAGGGTCGACCGATTGCCTTCCCCTGTGCTCGAGCGTGATCCATCCCGCGCTGGGTGTTCTCGCGGATGGTGTCTACGCGCAGCTCTGCGAACACGGCCACGATGCCGAACAGGGCCCGACCCATCGGCGTGGTGGTGTCGATCTGCGGTTCGGTGAGGCTGCGAATGTCGATGCCGCGTTCGCGGAGGTCGTTGAGGGTGTCGAGGATGATCCGTTCGCTGCCGCCGAGACGATCGAGGCGACGTACCAAGAGCGTGTCCCCCTCGCGTAGATAGTCGAGGCAGGCGACCCACTGCGGGCGCGCAGTGATCCGGCTGGACTCGCCGTGATCCACGAACACTCGCGCGGCGCCGGCCGCGCGCAGCTCGGCCTCCTGCGCAGCGGGGTTCTGCTCGCGGCGGGAGACGCGGGCGTACCCGACGACGTTCGTCACCGCGCGTCCCGCGAAGGCCGGCGGCCGCGCGCTCGGAGCGCGACGACGAGAGGCGCGATCCCGACGAAGAGCATGAGGACGATGATGAGCACTCCGCCCCATCCAGGCAGAGAGCCGGCGATCACACTCTGCCCCGAAAAGATCAACGCCACGGCGCCCGAGAAGAACGTCACGACAGGCAAGCCGTAGGGAACGCGCCCGGGCGATGGTGCACTGCCGGAGCGCGCCAACCACCGGACGACGAATGCGACGCCAACACAGAGGTAGACGACGCCGACCGCCACCGTCGCGACGCCGATCCACTGATCGGTACTCATGCAAACTCCCCTCGAGCGGCGATGGTTCGCCAGCGCCCGAATGACTCGTGCATAAGGGTCAGATTGAGTTTCGCACGGATTTGGGTTTCGCACGGGGGTTTTGCACGCCGCCGATCCGCCAAATTCCGCCACCTGGTGTGAATGACAGCGCTCCGTGGCGGCGTTCTGACGTCGTTACGTGACGTGTCTACAGCAGCTCGGTTCTCGCAGGGCTCAGGTCGGGGCTGGGCCGCCTTGCCGGAGGGATGCTCAGCGGTGGGACTTCAGAGTTTTGCGCAGAAATGTCGCTCTCGGAGTAATTGCCATCACGCAGAACAGGTCACAGCTGCGATACCGGTGCGTGCGGATGGCGTGACAGGTGCTGGATGCATCACAGTCGTACGTAGGCGGCGCCTGCCCATTGTTGTCGAGCGAGGTAGCCCACGGCCGCGGCAACGGTTGACACCCCCTCGAGCAAAGAATCGGTGTCCACGTCTTCTCGGCTCATGCTGTTCTGACACGCCAGCACCTGTACGCCCGCACTGCGGATTGTTGCGACGAGATTGTCTCGATAGGCACCGTCCGCGACCAGGCCCCGCACCGCGCCGCCCTGGACGACGAGCTGCACGATGCCGTCGGGACTGAGATCGTCAACGGCGTTTCGGGCAACGCGCAGCGCGGCGGTGAGAACCGCGGCGTCCCCGGCGAAGACGTGGATGACGAGCGTGTTTCGCGTAGTCATCAGGCGAGGGAGAGGAAGAGCTTTTCCAGCTCGTCGGGGTTGGTGACGTTATCCGCCTCCGGCGTGGTCATGCAGTCGCGAAGAGCGGTGGAGATGACGAGGAAGCCGGCCCGATCCAGAGCTTTAGAGACGGCGGAGAGCTGCTGAACGACGTCGCGGCAGTGAGCGTCGTCTTCAACGGCGCCGATCACCGCGGCGAGCTGTCCTTGAGCACGCTTCAGACGGTTGAGCACCTTTCGCTTCGCCTCCTGATCGTGCAGCAGCGAGTCAGGGCCTTGCGGGTCACTGCCCATGAGCGGTTCCTTCCGTCGAGTTGACAACAACTATACCCCCCGGGGTATCCTGGCGTCCAGGTTCAGATATACCCCCTGGGGTATCACCGGAAAGGGAGAGAACATGTGTCGAGCTACGAAGTGCCGGACCTGTGGGAAGACGACGTGGGCGGGCTGCGGCCAGCACGTGTCTTCGGTACGCGCGTCGGTGCCCGCGTCGCAGTGGTGCAATGGCAACCACACGCGCGGTGAGGTGCAGGCTGCACAGTCGAAGCAGGGCGGGTTCTTCTCGCGCCTGTTCGGGCGGTGACCGACGATGGCCACCACTGAGCTCACGAACGAGACCTTCGGCCCGGCCGTCCAGGCAGACGGAATCGTCCTCATCGACTTCTGGGCGGCCTGGTGCGGCCCGTGCCGCTCGTTCGCTCCGGTATTCGAGGCGGCGTCGGAGAAGCACCCCGACATCGTGTTCGCGAAAGTGGACACCGAAGCGGAAGCTGAGTTGTCCTCGGCTCACCGCATCACCTCGATCCCGACGCTGATGGTGATCCGCGATGGCGTGCTGGTGTACAAGCAGCCCGGTGCTCTGCCTGCCCCGCAGCTCGAGCAACTGATCACCAAAGCCCGCGAGCTGGACATGGATGATGTCCGCCGCCAGATCGCGGCTGCCGAGACGGCTGCCTGACCGTGTGCGCTCAAATCACCTGCCCCTCCTGCGGCAAGCCCACGTGGGCCGGCTGCGGCCAACACATCGACGACGCCCTCGCCGACGTTCCCGAAGACCAGCGCTGCACCTGCGCGCCCTGACCCCGCGAAAGCAGATCCCCATGCTCCTCGAACGCTTCTATGATGACGACCTCGCGCACGCCAGCTACCTGATCGGTTGCCAGCGGAACGGTGAAGCGATTGTGGTCGATCCCCGCCGCGACGTGCAGGTCTATCTCGACCTCGCCGCGAAGCATGGCATGACCATCACTGCCGTCACCGAGACTCACATCCACGCCGACTACCTCTCCGGCACCCGCGAACTCGCTGCCCGCACGGGAGCGACGATGTACGTCTCCGCCGAGGGCGGGCCCGACTGGCAGTACGGTTCCGGATTCGATGACGCCACCCGGATAGTGCACGGTCAGCGCATCACCCTCGGCAACATCACCCTCGAAGCAGTGCACACCCCCGGCCACACCCCCGAGCACCTTTCCTTCCTCGTCACCGATGGAGCCGCCACCTCCGGCCCGGGCTACTTCCTCAGCGGCGACTTCGTCTTCGTCGGCGACATCGGCCGCCCTGACCTGCTTGATGAAGCCGCCGGCGGTATCGACACCCGCTTCCAGGGCGCGCGCGATCTGTTCGCCAGCCTTCGCGACCGTTTCCTCACCCTCCCGGACTACGTCCAGGTGCTCCCCGCACACGGGTCCGGCTCGGCCTGCGGCAAGGCCCTCGGCGCCGTCCCCACCTCCACGGTCGGATACGAGCGACGCTTTGCCTGGTGGGGAACGTACCTGGCCGCCGGCGACGAGCAGGGCTTCATCAACTCTCTCCTCGATGATCAACCTGACGCGCACGCCTACTTCGCCCGGATGAAGCTGCAGAACCGCACCGGGCCCGCTCTGCTGGGCAAGCTCGCACCGCTACCGCAAATCGACGCCTCCGACCTGTCCGCTGCGCTGGAGGAAGACAGCGTCATCCTCATCGACACCCGCCACCACGCGCAGGTACACCAGGGCACCGTGCCCGGCGCGCTCAACGTCCCCGGCGAAGCAAAAGCCGCCAGCTACGCCGCCTGGGTCTACGACCCTGAGACGGAAACACGCCCCCTCGTCATTCTGGCCGACTCGACTGACGCGGCCGGGCGGTTCCGCGACCACCTGCTGCGGGTGGGGATCGACGCTGTCCACGGCTTCACCGACACCCTCGACGGACTGCGGCTCGTTCAGCCGAAGATCATCGCCCCCACGGACATCGACCAGGTGGAGCACGCCCTCCTGCTCGATGTGCGCAACCGCACCGAATACAACGCGGGACACATCCCCGGTGCCGCCCAACTCTCCGGCGGTCGCGCTCTCTGGCACACCGATGAGCTCCCCAGCTCGGGCGTCATCCTCACTTACTGCCAGAGCGGCGTCCGCAACAGCGTCGTCGCCAGCGCCCTGCGTCGAGCCGGTCACGACGTCATCGAGATCGACGGCAGCTACCGCGCCTGGCTCGCCGCAACGGCGCAGCCCGCCGCGAACGCCGCCTGACCCCTCGAGGAGCCCGAATGACCTTGCCCATCATCACCGCGATGATCCTCGCGACCGTGGTCGGCGTCGCGCTCGGGCTCCTCGGCGGAGGCGGCTCAATCCTCGCCGTCCCCGTCCTCACCCTGATATTGGGCATGGGAACGCGAGAGGCGATCGCGTCTTCGCTCTTCGTGGTCGCAGTGACCAGCGCCATCGCCGTCCTGATACGCGCGCGAACGGGGACCGTGAAATGGGGGGTCGGTGTCGCGTTCGGGGCGACAGGGATGCTCGGCGGGCTCGGCGGTGCATCTCTGGGGCAGTTCGTGCCCGACGTCCTTCTCGCCGTGCTCTTCAGCGGCATAATGATCGCCACAGCACTCGCAATGATCCGCGGCCGTCGCACACCCGCCCCACCCGAGCGACCTCGCGCGCGCAGCTCTCATGTCCTGCGCGTCGTGATCATCGGGGTGTCTGTGGGGTTCCTCACGGGGCTGCTCGGGGCGGGAGGTGGTTTCCTCATCGTCCCCGCGCTGCTGATCTTCGGGCTGCCCATCGCCGCGGCCACCAGCACATCACTCCTCGTCATCGCACTGAACTCCACCGCAGGACTCGCCGCACAGGTGTTCGCCACCGCGATCCCATGGGAAACCGTTCTTCCTTTCACCGCCTTCGCCGTTGTCGGCTCCGTCGCCGGGATGCTGCTCGCCAGAAAGTTGTCCGCCCCCACGCTCCGCAAAAGCTTCGGCTTCTTCGTCCTGGGCGTGGGCATCATCATGCTCACAGCGACGATCCTGCGCCTCGCACCTCTTCTATGACCCTCCGGGAACCGCTCATGTCCGTCACCCCCGCTGTCGTCCTCCCGCGCGTTGGTGCCCTCATCGAGGGCTACCAGGGGCCTGTCATCGATGAACGTGCGGTCCGGATCGCGGCCGGTCTCCTGCTGATGCTCGGACTTTTCGCCGCCACCGCCGCACTCGCGTTCGGGACGACTCGCCCGCTGCAATTGTTCGGGATGTTCTTCCTGCTCGACATGCTGATCCGTCTCCTCGTCAGTGATCGGTTGTCGATCACCCTGGCGTTGGGACGACTCGCGAGCCGCTCCCACTCCCCGCGCTGGGTCGGCGCCCCGCAGAAGGCCTTCGCGTGGTGGCTAGCCGTCGGCATCGCCACAGTCTCATGCGTCGCGCTGGGCTCCGGCGCTATCCCCCTCCAGGGGGTACTCGCCCTGTGCGGTGTCTGCTTCATCCTCCTAGCCCTGGAAGCGATCTTCGGCTGGTGCGCGGGCTGCCACCTCCACCGCCGTCTCAGCCGACACCCCACACATCACTGCGCCGACCGCTCCTGCAACCTCTAACCCCAAACCCCCGAAAGGACCCCATGCGTCGCTTCGCCCTCGTTACAGTCACCGCACTCGTCGCCGCCTTCGCGCTCACGAGTTGCACCGCGCCGACCACCGCCCAACCTGCGGTCAGCTCGGATGCGATCGTCATCGACGTCCGCACACCCGCCGAACACGCCGAAGGGCATCTCGATGGGGCACTTCTGCTCGACGTCACCGCCGGCGAGCTGCAAGCGGCAATCCCTGACCTGGACCCCCACGCCGACTACGTCGTCTACTGCCGTTCAGGTCAACGCGCCGCAGCCGCCGTCGACCTCATGGAGGACGCAGGCTTCACCCAAGTACGCAACCTCGGCTCGCTCGCAGACGCCGCAGCCGCGACGGGGCTACCGGTCGTTCAGACCGATTGAACCCTTCACCCACGCTCCGACAGCGGAGGGTCGGCGCGCGCCTCAAAAACCAGTAGCTTTCTGAGGCGCACCGACCGGTCGTCGTTTCACCCTCAGCGAATGCCGATTCTCAGAACGTTGGTTGTCTCGAAAACACGTCTTGCCGAGTTTTGTCTCAGGAGGGGACGTGGAGGGTGTTTTCGAGTCAGAATGACCTCGTGAGGCTTCTGGGTTATACGCGTGTGAGTACGTCGAGTCAGGACGCGCAGCTGCAGCTCGACGCGCTCGTCGCCGCTGGCGTGCAGAAGCGTGACGTCTTCGCGGATGTCACCTCGGGGAGCAAGGCCGCGATCGAGCGGACCGGGATGAAGAAGCTCCTCGAGTACGCCGAGGACGGCGACACCGTCGTCGTCTGGCGAGTCGATCGTCTCGGACGGTCCCTGATTGACGTGCTGAACACCGTGAATCTGCTGCGCGAGCGCGGCGTACAGGTGCGGTCTATTTCGGATGGCATCGATCCGTCGACGTCGACGGGCCGGCTGATGTTGAACATGCTGGCCACGCTCGCGGAGTACGAGCGGGAGCTCATCGTCGAACGGGTCAACGCCGGCATCGCGGCTGCCCGCGCGAACGGGACCCGGTTCGGTCGGCCCCTGTCGGACCCGATTGTGATCGCGGAAAAGCTCGCGATTGCCGCTGACGCGCGAGCGCGCGGCCGCACCGCCGAGGATGCCGCTCGACTTGTCGGGTGGAGTCGCGCAACGCTCTACCGCCACCAGCAGGCCCACGCGGCCCGCGAGAGCGCAGTGATGTAGCGACTCATGGACGGCCTCGAGCGGTGGCGGATCCTCCGACTTCACGTCGAAGATCAGGTCCCCCTCGCGGCCCTCGCCCGCGAGAGCGGCATCGGCACGCGGACGCTGCAACGTTGGCATCAGCTCTACAAGAAACACGGGCTCGCAGGACTCGACGACACTGCACGAAGAGACAAAGGCAGCCGGCGCACTGACCCCGCAACCGTCGCCATCATCGAGCGGCTCGCCCTGACGCGGCCTCGACCATCGATTGCGACATTGCATCGCCTCACCGTCGAGGAGTGCATGCGCGACAGGAGGCCGGCGCCGAGCTACGCGACCGTCCGCCAGATCGTGCAGGCCCTCGACCCCGCGCTCGTCACCCTCGCATTGGAGGGTCCTGCGTCCTACCGCGATCGTCACGAGCTGGTGTTCCGCCATCGGGCGGAACGGCCGAACCACATCTGGCAAGCCGACCACACCGAACTCGACATCCTCATCATCGGCACGAACGGGAAGCCCGACCGCCCCTGGCTGACCACCGTCATGGATGATCACTCCCGCGCGATCTGCGGCTACATGGTCTTCACCGGAGCGCCCTCGTCGCTGAACACCGCTCTCGCGTTGCGCCAGGCGATCTGGCGAAAGACCGATCCCGCGTGGGCGATGTGCGGAATCCCCGACGTGCTGCACGTCGACCACGGCTCCGACTTCACCAGCCACCACCTCGAACGCACCGCCGTCGAGCTGCACCTCCGGCTCATCTTCTCTACCGTCGGCCGACCCCAGGGGCGTGGCAAGATCGAGCGATTCTTCGGCACCATCAACACCGAAGTCCTCCCGACCCTCCCCGGCCACCTCGGCCCCGGGAACCGCCGCCCACAGCCCGTGCTCGACCTCCCCGGCGTGGACCGAGCGATCGGCGCGTTCATCGCGACCTACAACCAGCGGACCCATCAGGCGCTTGGCATCTCACCGCGCGACGCATGGGTCGCGGACGGCTGGATACCCCGCATGCCCGACACCCTCGACGAGCTCGACGGTCTGCTGCTCACCGTGCCCACGCATCGGACCGTTCAACGAGATGGAATCCACTTCCAAGGCCAGCGCTACCTCGCGCCCACCCTCGCCCCGTTCGTCGGACACACCGTCACCATCCGCTACGACCCCCGCGACCTCTCCGAGATCCGCGTCTACGACCACGAAACCTTCATCTGCGTCGCCGTCGACGAAGCCCACCCCAACACCCGCCTCAGCCTGCGAGACATCGAAGCCGCCCGTCGCGTGCGCCGCCACGAACTCCGCCGCGCCATCAACGATCGCATCCCCACCATCGCCCACCGCGAAGAACCCCACCTCGCGGACCCGACCCCGCTCAAGAAACGACTCCGCACCTACGAGGAGGAGTGATGACCCAGAGCTTCATCGTCACCAAGGAACATCGCCGTTTCACCGAATTCGCGAACGCGGTGAAGAAGGAACGCACCATCGGCATCTGCCACGGCGATGCCGGAGTCGGAAAGACCAACTCCGCCCGCCGCTACGCCAATTGGGACACCCTCGAGCCCTACATCACCGCGTGGGGTCCGCGGAGCGAGGACGACGCGAAACACTACGCGCTGGCGCATCGCTCCCGCGCCGTCTTTTACACACCCGAGGTCCTCCCGCGACCCAGAGACCTCATGCAAGACATCAACAGATGGCAGGCCAAAGTCGGCATCTGCATCGATGAACACCTCCGCACCATCGGAAAAGTCGCCGGCGTGAATAGCGGCGACACCGCTCGGTGGGTCGAACTGCTCATCGTCGACGAAGCCGAGCGCCTCACGCCCACCGCGCTCGAGCTGCTCCGCGACGAACACGACCGAACCCATCTCGCGATCATCCTGATCGGCATGCCCGGCATCGACCAACGTTTCCGCCACTACCCCCAGCTCTACAGCCGCCTCGGCTTCTCCCACCGCTACCGCGCCCTCGGCCGAGACGAACTCCTCTTCGTCCTCGACCGACACTGGAAACGCCTCGGACGCACCCTAAACCCCGATGACTTCACCGACGCCCAAGCCGTCGCCGCCATCGAACGCATCACCCGAGGCAACTTCCGTCTCCTCGAACGGCTCTTCCCCCAGATCAGTCGCGTGCTCAAGATCAACGAACTCGAGACGATCACCGACGACGTTATCGAAGCCGCCGCCAGCGTCCTCGTCATCGGCAACTGACTCAGCGACACGAAGCGATCACAGAACACCGCCACCGAGTGGGAAACTCCACAGCCACCTGGTCGACAGGCCTTCCGAGCGTGCAAAACCGATCGGTTTTGCACGGTGTCGGCCGCGGTATGTGAGCAGCCGTCGCGCCGAAATCGGGTGAGTGTCGTTGGTTCCGCCTACGATGAGCGCAGGCAACTAGGGGGAAGGTGAGCGCCGTGACGATTCGCGTGCCCGTTCGCCCGAGCTTGCTCAAGTGGGCGGCGCGGAGAGCGCGGTGGACTGAGGGCGGCCTCAAACATCGGTTCCCGCGCTATGACGAGTGGGTAGCAGGTGACGTTCTTCCCACAATGAAGCAGCTCCAGTCTTTCGCGACGGCGATGCATGTCCCTCTGGGGTACCTCTTCCTCCCCGAGCCCCCTGCGGAGGAGACACCAATCCCCGACTTCCGCACTCGGAGCAACAGGCCCGTCGACGACCTCTCCGTCGATCTACGAGACACGATCTATCTGTGTCAACGTCGGCAGGACTGGTTTAGGAACTTCGCCATATCCCATGGTTTCCGAAAAATCCGGTTCGTTGGGTCCGCCACAGTCGAGGATGCTCCGCACAGCGTGGCCGGTCAGATCCGACAGACCATCAGCTTCACGATGGAGAAACGTCGAACTTTCACATCCTGGGAAGACGCCTTCCGACGTCTCATTGACCTCATCGAGGCCGCAGGCGTTCTGGTGTCCGTGAACGGAGTAGTTGGCGGCGACAACCGTCGCGTCCTCGATCCCGAAGAGTTCGGGGGCTTCACGCTCGTGGACTCTTACGCGCCGCTGATCTTCGTCAACGCTGCCGACACGAAGGCCGCTCAAATTTTCACGATCATTCATGAGTTGGCGCATGTCTGGCTGGGCGAATCCGCCATCTCCGATGCCGGCGTGGCTCGCGCGTCCCAGAACACGCACGAACGCTGGTGCAACCAGGTCGCCGCGGAAGTGCTCGTGCCACGTGCACAACTGCTCAGCGACTTCCACGGCAGCGTGACGGTCGAGGAACTTGAGCGTTTGGCACGCGTGTACCGCGTAAGCACACTCGTGGTGTTGCTGCGTCTGCATGAAGTTGACGCGGTCCCCGCTGACGACTTCTGGGATCTATACACAGCGGAAAGTGAGCGTGTGCGGGAGCTGTCTCAACGTCGGCAGGAAAACAGCGGGGGTAACTACTACTACACCCAGCCAATCCGGCTAGGCCGCCGCTTCGCCCAAGCCGTGATCAAAGACGCGCACGAAGGCGGCACCGCATACGGCGAGGCATATCGTCTGCTCGGCACGGCGAAGCCGGAAACGTTCAATCGGCTGGCCGAAGAGTTGGGGGTGGCCTGATGTACCTCCTGGACGCGAACGTGTTCATCGAGGCCAAGAACCGCTACTACGGCTTCGACCTGGCTCCAGGCTTCTGGGACTGGCTGGACGCCGCCGCGGAGACGGGAGCCATTGGGAGTGTCCGAGCTGTTGGGGACGAGCTGGTCCGTGGATCGGATGAGCTCGCCCACTGGGCACGAGCGCATCCCGAGGCATTCTTCGAGCCAGACGCTGCGGTGGCCGCGAAGCTGGCGGACGTCGCGGTGTGGGCTAATGCGCAGGATTTCACTTCCGCTGCGGTGAGCGAGTTCTTTAGCGTCGCGGACTACCAACTGATCGCGCATGCGGCGGCGCACGGCCACACCGTCGTCACCCATGAACAGCCTCAGGCTGGCGCTAAGCGACGTGTCCTTATTCCTAATGTGTGCCTCGCCCTCGGCGTCGACTTCTGCAACACCTTCACGATGCTCAGGTCGCACAGCGTCCAACTCGATCTGCGCCTCACCCCTGCGTCCTAGTCCCGCTCTCCCTCGTCGACGGGCCGGTTCGTCACCGAGTCGACCGCCAACCGCAACCCCGGCGGCACGATCAGCCAGCGCGTCTGATCTGACCAAGAGGGGGTCTGCACGTCACGTGCAGACCCCCTTTGTCTTTACCTTGCACGACTCGATCTGGACGCTACAAGAACTGTGACCCCACCGAAGCCGGTCACCAGTGTTCGTCACGAATGATCAGCAGGTCGTGTGTGATCGAAGCCAGGGGATGGGGTCGATGGCCTGTGACCCGCCTTGCAGAATCTCGAAGTGGAGGTGGTCTCCGAACGATCGCCCTGTGTTTCCGGTGCGGCCGATGTATTGACCGACTTTGACCGTGTCTCCGACCTCGACTTGGCGCGAGGTGTATTGCATGTGGGCGTAGCGGGTGGAGATAAGGTCCCCATCGATCAGGTGATCAATGACGATGGTGACTCCGAACGCGCCTCCGTTGTCGGTCGCGATGCGAACTACTCCGTCTGCAACGGCTTGAATCTGGGCGCCCGTGCCGGGAATGAAGTCGGTTCCTTCGTGCATGCGTCCATCGCGCATACCGAAGCCGTAAGTGATGGGAACGCCCACCGGATACGGCCATTGGACTGCACACTCGGCGTCGTTGGTGAACACGGTGTCCGAGAAGTTCGAGATGCTTGCCGTGCTCGCGACGTCGACGACAGTTCCCACCCCGTAAGCAGAGTCTCTGGCCAGGTCAGTTGTCAGCGTACTGGCGGGGGCGACGTAAGCCTGAACCGCATCCGAGCTGAGGGCCGATCCCGCCAGGGTGGGGGTAGCTGGCCCGTCGTGCGTGTGTGGAAGCGCCTCGGCGGGTGTTGTCATGCCCACCGCGAGGAGAACAATCCCAACCACCCCCAGGGACCAAGTCATCGGGCGCGTGCCTCTCGGCTGGGCGCGACTCCGGGTGGAGGCAGGTTGCCCATGCACGGCCGAGGCCTGTCGAGGCTTCGGGTCACTGTGCGTCAGAGGAAACATTGCGAGGGCTACTGCGAATTCATCGACGGGCGAAGTGGAGCGCAGGCGCGAACGCAGCCGCTGCGGCGGTACTTCAAGAGGACTCGGATCGTGGCTATCGCCGGCAGCTTGAAGCCGAGCCTGGCGGGCTTGTTTTCGTGAAACGGTGATTAGTGATGGAGGGTCGAAGAACGTCATCGGATGGAGAGCTTTCTTTTCAGCGCCACCGGCGAAGACGCCGGCTTGAGCACGTGATCACTGCATCAGCGGGACGGACCTGGTCCGTCGCGATTCGCGGGCGCGGTTCAGTGCAGCGTGAGGCCGTTACTGAGTCGGAATGAGGGTGAGGCCGCTGTCGTCGACGATGAGGATGTCGCCGTTGTTCGTGATGGTGACGGCTTGAGTAGCGCCGTGGGCTGATCCAACCTCGTACCAATTTTGGGCGCCAGCGGTTGTGGTCCAGATCTTCCCTTGGGAGCCGATACCGACTACGCGGTTGTGGTCCGGGGAGGAGCTGAGGCCAACGAGACGAGGGGCGCCCGCCCATTCCTGGAAGGTCACGGCCCGGTCCATGCTGACCATCAGGCCTTCCGAGGTGGATGCGATGACCCGCCCGGCTGCATCAGCGGCGATCGACATAGCGTAGACGGATGCCCCGGTTGATTGCCATGTGCCCCCGCCGTCGCTGCTGGTGAGCACTTCGCTGGCGTCTGTGGCAACGCCGTAGAGGGTGCCGTCTAAGCCTGCGGCGAGGGCGTGGAAGTCTTTCTCACCGGTAAATGCGGTGGGCTCCCAGGTCGTTCCGTTGTCGGCGCTGCGGATGATGCCGAGGTTGGGCGTGCCGAGTTCGGCTGGGGTGTTTCTGCCGGGGTGGCCTGACACCACGAGCGTGTCGTCGACAACGGTAAGGCCCATCGCATCGAAATCGGTGTCTGCGAGGCGGGGACCCAGCTCGCCGTCCCGAGTGACGGTGAAAATCCCCTCGTGTGTTCCGAGGAGAAACCCGTCGCTGGCGGGGTCTTCGACGATGCCGTGAACGTGTGAGAGCACCTGTTCGGGGTGGGCGTTGCCCGTGAGGGTAGGTCCCCCGGCACACCCCGCGAGAGCGAGTGCGGTGCTCACGAGGACAACGGTGGTGGGGAGGGTGCGCGTGCGAATTGATGCCGCGCGGAAGATCGGGTGGTGGCGCATGGTGGTGCGTTTCGTCTGATCAGGTGGGGCGCGGCGGCTTTCCGCGCCCCACCCGGGTGATCAGAGAGTTGCCAGAAGCTCCTCCATGGTCGCGATTTCGGACGTCTGCGATTCGACGATCTGGTTGGCCAGGGCGACGGCGTCGCTGTTCTGGCCGTTGCTGGCCTCTTCCTGGGCCATCTCGATCGCGCCGCGGTGGTGTTCGATCATCTGCTGAAGGAACAGTCGCGCGGCGTCCGTACCGGTGGCCTGCTCGAGGGCCTGCATGTCGTCCTCGCTCATCATGCCGCCGCCGCTGTGGTCCATGCCGCCCATGTCGGAGGAGCTGGCTCCCCAGTCCTCCAACCACCCTTCCATGGTCGCAATTTCAGGCTCTTGAGCGGCCTTGATCTGCTCCGCCAGGGCGGTGACGCGCTCGTCGATGCCGTCTTTCGACAGGAGCGTGTCGGACATCTCGATCGCTTGAGTGTGGTGCTCGATCATCATGCTGGCGAACATGACATCCGCCTCGTTGGCGTCCGCGGACTGCGCGGGGCTAGCACTGCTGCTGCTGCCGTGGTCCATTCCGGGCATGCTGCCGCCCGAGGTGGTCCCGCCGGAGCATCCGGCGAGAGTGAGCAGGGCGGCGAGAGTGAACGCGGCGGTCGCCGCGGCGCGGGTCTTCATGGTGGTTGTCTCCATCAGTCGGTGATGAGGCACGACGGTTGTCGTGCGGGAAGATGCGTTGCCCGCGCGGAAGGCGGGCGTACGCGTCATCACGTGCGACTGATGCAGAGAACCGTGAGGGAAGGTGGCGGGACAATCTGTGCGGGCGCGGGCCACCGGACCTGTACCGCGCGGAGTACGTCGTCTCGGACGGTAATGCGCCACCCGATACGGTGACGTGCGAGCACGAGCACGCTGACAAGCAGCGCCAACACGCACGCCATCCAGGCCATGGCGTGATCGTCGCCACAGTCGCCGCAGCCGTCGTCGTGGGCGGCGGTCGTGTTCAACTGCGCGGAGAGGGGCGACGCATCGTGATGAGTCGATACCTCTTCCGCGACAGCCACCGTGTCGCCATGTCCGGAGGCGGTGGTGTGGGTGTTGAGGGAGTGCATTGCCAGAAGCCCCACGATGACGGCGCCGGTTACAGCGATCACCATCAGCAGGGTGCGGGTGAATGCACGCTGGCCACGCACATGCTGCGCGAGGGCAATCAACGACATCTTCACCTCCTGGTCGGTTTCTAGGCTAACTTCTCACGGCGGGCGGGCGGTCTGCTTGACGGCCGACGCTCACCTTGTCAGCGAGTGCGTGACGGCACCTGGTGCCTTACAACGCCGCGAGGAGGTCGCTGCACGCCTGCTCGCAGCGACGGCATGCCTCTGCGCAGACCCGGCAGTGCTCGTGCATGTCGGCGTGCTGCTCACATTCCTGCGCGCACGCGGCACACGCGGTACGGCATGCCTCCACAACAGCGCGAACCACCTCGACGTCCACCGTCGTCTGTCGAGAAAGCACCGCACCGGTCGCGGCGCAGACGTCGGCGCAGTTGGCGTTTTTGGTGATGCACGTCACTAGCTCGGCCACCATGTCCTCCGACAGGCACGCGTCGGCGCACGCGGTGCAGGTCTGCGCGCAGTCGATGCACGCCTGGATACAGCGGGCGAGGGCGTCCGCAGCGTCAATGGTTCCGGCCTTGGGGTGAGTGGTGAGCATCTGGTCAATAGCAGTCATGGTCGCTGGTCCTTTCCCGGGGACCGTCCCCGGCGCCTGCCACGATACGAGCGGGCGACGGGGACGATTCGGGGGTTGCGGGCGCGGGGAAACTACTTCGCGGCGACGGCTTGCGGGCTGAGGTCGAGCCGACGCAGGAGTTGCGCGTTGAGCGCGACGACGATCGTGGACAGCGACATCAGGATCGCTCCGACGGACATGGGGAGGACGAACCCGATAGGGGCGAGCACTCCGGCGGCGAGGGGGACGGAGATGAGGTTGTATCCGGCGGCCCACCACAGGTTCTGCTTCATCTTCCGGTAGCTGGCCCGCGACAGGTCGATCACGGACAGCACAGAGCGGGGGTCGTCGCTGGCGAGGATGACCCCGGCGGACGCGATGGCGACGTCGGTGCCCGCGCCGATGGCGATACCGACATCGGCTTGCGCGAGGGCGGGTGCGTCGTTCACCCCGTCACCAACCATGGCGACCTTGCGGGATTCGTTCTGAAGCTGCTTGACCTTGGATGCCTTGTCTTCTGGGCGGACCCCGGCGAAGAAGCGGTCGATGCCGAGGTCGGCGGCGACGGAGGCGGCAACCGCTTCGGCGTCTCCGGTGATCATGACCACCTGCACGCCCCGCTGGTGCAGCGCGTCGACCGCAGCGCGCGATTCAGGGCGGATCTCATCCGCCAGGCGCAGCGCTCCTGCCACCTGCCCGTCGATGAGAACGTGGAGGATGATCGCACCCTCCTTGCGCCACTCGTTCGCGATCGACCGCTCAGCGGCCTTCTCCTGCTCGAGCATGTAGGGGCCGCCGACCTGGACGGTGCGCCCGGTGACCTGCGCGCGGACACCGACGGCCGGGGACGATTCAAAGTCGTTGGAGGAGGGCACGGTGAGCTGCTTCTCTTTCGCGGCGTTCACGATCGCCCGAGCAAGGGGGTGTTCAGAGTCCGCCTCGGCGGCGGCGGCCAAAGCCAGCAGTTCGTCTGCATCGACCCCTTCGGCAGGGTCGATCGCGGTGACGGCCGGCGTTCCCTTGGTGAGTGTGCCGGTCTTGTCGAACAGCACCGTGTCGACGGTGCGCATGCTTTCCAGCGCGAGACGGTCCTTGATCAGAACACCGCCGCGCGCGGCACGCTCCGTGGCGATCGACACGACGAGCGGGATCGCCAGTCCCAAGGCGTGCGGGCAGGCGATGACCAGAACGGTGATGGTGCGGATGACCGCTTCGTCGGGGAATCCCACCAGGGACCACACCACAGCGGTGACCGCGGCCGCGCCGAGCGCGAACCAGAACAGCCACCCCGCAGCACGGTCCGCGAGCCGCTGCGCGCGAGAGGAGGAGTTTTGAGCCTCAGAGACGAGCTTTTGGATGCCCGCGAGGGCGGTGTCCTGCCCGACCGCGGTGATTTCTACGCGAACTCCGGAGTCGGTGGCGACCGTGCCGGCGACGACCTGATCGCCGTCGCCGCGGCGAACGGGGCGGGATTCTCCGGTGATCATCGACTCGTCCATGCTGGCCGAGCCCTGCACGATCCGCCCGTCCGCGGGAACCCGCCCACCGGGGCGGACCACAACCACGTCACCGACCTGCAGCTCAGCGGGGGCGACGGTGACGGTGGTTTCCCCGTCCACCTTCTCGGCCTCGTCGGGCAGGAGCGCGGCGAGGGAGTCGAGGGCGGAGGTGGTCTGGGCGAGGGATCGCATCTCGATCCAGTGCCCGAGAAGCATGATGACGACCAGCAGCGCCAGCTCCCACCAGAAGTCCAACTCGTGGTGCAACAGCCCGAGGCTTGCCCCCCAGGACGCGAGGAACGCGACGGTGATCGCGAGGGCAATGAGAAGCATCATGCCGGGCTTGCGGGCGCGCAGCTCGCTGACGGCGCCGGTAAGGAACGGGGCGCCACCCCAGACATACATGACGGTCCCGAGAATCGGGGACACCCATCCCACCCACGCCGCGTCCGGCAGCGGGTAGCCGATCAGCATCGAGAACATGCTGGAGAAAGCCACGACCGGCACCGCGAGAACCAGCATGATCCAGAACAGCCGCCGGAACCGGGCGACGTGATCACCGTGACCGGCGTGACCGCCGTGGTCGGCGTGACCGTGCCCGGCGTGCCCCGCCGCAGGTGCCCGATCATCCGTGCCGTGCGGGTGGCCCATCGCTGCGTGGTCGTGTACTGCCGTTGCCGCCGGAGCGTTGTGGCCCTGGTGGTTCGTGCGGGCCGAGTGGTTGTGATGTTCGTGCTGGCTCATGGGAGCCTCCTTCGCTGGGTGCGCCGCCACGGCGCACGATTCAGGCCGGTTGGGGCATGGGAGTGCGGGCGATGTGCACGGGTGCCGGCTCGGGGCGGAACCGGCGCAGCCGGAGGCTGTTGGTCACGACGAACACCGACGACAGCGCCATGGCCGCCGCGGCGACGAGCGGGTTCAGCAGCCCGGCCATCGCGATCGGGATGGCGGCGACGTTGTAGGCGAAGGCCCAGAACAAATTGCTCTTGATGGTGCGGAGGGTGCGGCGGGAGAGTCGGATCGCGTCGGCCACGACGGTCAGGTCGCCGGAGACGATCGTGATGTCACTGGCGGCGATCGCCGCGTCCGTGCCGCCCCCCATCGCAAGGCCGAGGTCGGCTGCGGCGAGGGCCGCGGCGTCGTTGACGCCGTCACCGACCATTGCGACCACGTGGCCATCGTTTTGGAGCCGGCGGATCACTTCGAGCTTCCCGGCGGGGGTGACGCCGGCGTGCACGTCGGAGATGCCGACCTCAGCGGCGATCCGTGCGGCCGTGGTGTCGTTGTCGCCGGTGAGGAGCACCGGGCGCAGCCCGAGTGCGCGGAACCGTGCGATGGCGGTCGAGCTGGTCGGCTTCACCGTGTCCGCCACGCCGATCGCGCCCAGGTACTGCCCGTCGCGGCCGACCGCGATTGCGGTACTGGTACGAGCGAGCGTGTTCAGCTCCGCTGCGGCCTCCGACGGTGGGCGGATGCCCCACTGCTCGGCCAGCCAGGAGGCGCGGCCCGCGACCACCGCGGCGCCGTCCACGATCCCCTGCACACCGAACCCGGCGTGCGAGGCGAAGCTGTCCGCATATGCACCAGGCGCGGTGGCGGTGATCGCGCGGGCGACGGGATGCTCGGAGCCCGCCTCGACCGCAGCGGCGACCCGCAGCAGCTCGTCCCGGGTGACACCAGGAGCGGGGTGAACGGTGGTGACGGTCATCTTGCCGGTGGTCACGGTGCCGGTCTTGTCAAGCACGATGGTGTCGACGGTGCGGGTCTGCTCCAGCACCTGCGGTCCACGGATCAAGATTCCCAGCTGCGAGCCCCGGCCGGTGCCCACCAAGAGGGCGGTGGGGGTGGCGAGGCCAAGCGCGCACGGGCACGCGATGATTAGTGTCGCGACCGCGGCGGTGAACGCTTGTTCCAGCGATGTCCCAGCGATCATCCAGCCGACGAAGGCGGCGGCGGCAAGTCCGATGACGATCGGGACGAACACGGCCGACACCCGGTCAGCGATGCGTTGCACCTTGGCCTTGCCGGTTTGGGCTTCCTCCATCAGCCGGCGCATGCGCGCGAGCTCGGTGTCGGCGCCGACCCGGGTGATTTCTACGGTGAGGCGGCCGCCGACATTCACCGTCGCTCCTACGACACGCGACCCAGTCGTCACCTCGACGGGGACTGATTCTCCGGTGAGCATGCTGGCATCGACGGCGGAGGCACCATCGATCACCAGCCCGTCGGAGGGAATCTTCTCCCCCGGTCGAACGAGCACAGTGTCTCCGACCGACAGCTGCGCGACCGGCACCATCCGTTCGGCGCCGTCGACGAGCTGCGTGGCGTGCTTCGCGCCCATCTCCAGCAGCGCCCGTAACGCCTCCGACGATGATCTCCTCGCGCGCGCTTCGGCATACCGCCCGGCCAGGATAAAGACGGTGACCAGCGCGGCCACTTCCAGATAGATTTCGTGGCCCCCGGCCTGCGGGGTACCGACGAGGGTGAACGTCATCGTCATGCCGGGCATGCCTGCGCCACCGAAGAACAGCGCGTAAAGGGACCACCCGAATGCGGCGATGACGCCAACGCTGATGAGGGTGTCCATGGTCGCCGCGCCGTGTCGGGCGTTGACGGCCGCGGCCCGGTGGAACGGCCACGCGCCCCAGACCGCCACCGGGGCGGTGAGAGTGAGGGCAAGCCACTGCCAGTACTCGAACTGCAACGCCGGGACCATCGACAACACTGCCACCGGCAGCGACAGGGCGGCACTAATCAGCAGACGCCGCCGTAGCGTCCCGACCTCGCCGTCCTCTCGGTTTGGGGTGTTCTCATCGATGTCACCGCTCGGTGGCGGTGCGGGGAGAGCCGCCTGGTACCCCGCGGATTCGACGGCGGCGATCAGGGTGGCAGGGTCGACATCGTTCCCGCGAACACGTGCTTTTTCGGTGGCGTAGTTCACCGTTGCTTCCACACCGGGAAGCTTGTTCAGCTTGCGTTCAATCCGGGTCGCACACGACGCGCATGTCATCCCGGAAATATCGAGTTCGACGTCGACCGCGCTCATGCGGGTGCGCCGGCCAGGGTGTAGCCGGCCTCCTCCACCGCGGCCTGCACTGCGGCAGCATCGATCGGGGTCAAGCTGTGGATGGTGACGCGCGACGTACCGCCGGCGTTGAGGTCTACCGTGACGTTCTCGACACCGTCGATCGCAGTCAGCTCCTCCGTGACGCTCGACACGCAGTGCGAGCATGTCATTCCGGTCACCAGGACGTCTTCTGTCACCGTCGCCGCGGTGGACGCGGGTGCGTCTGTCGCTGTGGACGTGGCGCAGCAAGCGCAGCCGGCGTTGGTGTCTTTCAGGCCGAGTTCGATGCGGTCGGTCATGATTTGCTCCTCTGGGGTTGGTGCGGGATCAGGAACGGACGAGCCGTGCAATCGCGTCGTTGGCCTCACGAATCTTCTCTGCGGCAACCTGGCCGCCCTCTGCGCTCGCCTCCGCGACGCAGTGGCGGAGGTGATCCCCGAGCAGGGATAGCGCAACCGTCTCCAAAGCCTTCGTCGCGGCGGAGACCTGCGTAAGGATGTCGATGCAGTACTTGTCTTCATCGACCATTCGGGCGATCCCTCGTACCTGACCCTCGACGCGACGCAGCCGCTTCTGGAGGTCGTCTTTGTTGCCCTCGTATCCGTTCACCCAGATACCATACCCCCCTAGGGTATGTAGCGCAACACTCCTATTCATCCCCCTGCGCGCGTCCACCGGAGTGGTCCGCCCAACCGGGGATGATTATTAGCATCTGCTGGGAGAGGCGCTGAACCAGGCAGGGGACCTTATCGGAGCGCCTTGAAGCACACCGCGGCGGCGGTGTCACGCCGTAGATTCGCGCAGCGACGGGTGGGATGGTGAGCGCATGTCTGAGAAGCGGTCGAAGCTCGCTCAAGCGGCGTTGGTGTCTAACGGCATGGTGTGGTTTGGTGCGTCGTTCATGCTCTTCGCGATCGCGGCGGAGCAGACGGCGGCGGTGTTCGCCGGCACGTGGCTGAACGTCCTCGGGTGGGCGATCATCCTTCTCGTCGCCGCGGGCCTGGCCGTCGTCGGCGTCATCGAGAACGTCAACATCCGGGCGGGCAAGAAGTACAAGCCGCGGCCGCGCAGCTGACCGCGCTCGAGCGGGGAACCCGCGACCCGCGTTGGAGGGGGGTCGAGGGGGTCTCCCCCTCGTGCGGGCCGGCCCTTTCGGGTCGGCCCGCCGCCATGCTCAGAGCGTGAGCGCGTGCAGCACCGTCGCCGCGGTGCCCGCGGGCGTTCCGTAGTCCGTGACGTGCAGCGTCGCGGCGCGGTTGGTGATGAGGTCGAGGGCGACGAGTTCTTCTTCGGACTCGTCGGTCATGTCGCCGGGTTCGTCCTCCCATTCGCGCAGCACGCGTCCGTCGACGTCGACCACGCGCCACAGCCCCCACACGTGAGCGACGGGACCGGTCCTTTCGTACTTGAACACCAGGGCCGTAGCGGTGGGCCAGCCATGCGCCGCCGCGGCGACGATGAGCGCGTGCGCGGCCGCGGCGATCTGCTCGACGTCGCCGGATGCCGTGGCCGTGTTGACGGCGGCTTCCGCCTCGCGCAGCGCCGCGGTGTGTCCACACACGTCGACATCGACGGCGGGGGTCGTAGTGGTGGTCATGGTGCGCCTTTCTGGGCAGCTGAGGGTGACGCCCGGGGGGTGAAAAAAGGGTGATGCGACAGGGTGACGCCCGGGGGTGACGCCGGGGGTGACGCCGGGGGTGACGCCGGGGGTGACGCCGGGGGTGACGGGGACCGGCGGATGCCGGTCCCCGTCCGGTTGGTCAGGCGAGGCCCGCGGCTTCGGCGGGGGTGGTGTCGCCGGTGACGATCTGCTCAACCGGGGAGAGGGCGTATCCCCACGCGGCGAGCTGGCGGAAGAACGCGGCGGCGCGCTCGTCGCCGCGTCGCCACGATTCCTTGCTGGTGCTGGACTCAGCCCCGGCGAGAACGACCGCCAGGGACACCAGGCGGGCCTTGCCGGGGTTGGCTTCCACCAGCGCGGCCAGGGCGTCGGTGCGGAAACCGGAGGGCCGCTCGACGCCGAGGAACGTGTGCGCGAGGTCGTTGCCGCCCGACATCGCGGACGACACCGAGAACCGGTGAGCGGTCAGGCCCAACGCGATCACCCGGTCAGCGTCCTTCGGCAGCGTCTTGCGAGACAGGAACGTCGCGATCCATTCGCGGCGCACCGTCTCAGCGGCGGTCCACGCCTTGTTGTTGGCGATGAGCGCCTTGCGCTCGGCGGACTTCTCGACGCGCTCTTCCTCGATCTGCTCCGCGGTCAACGGCTCGGCGGGGGTGCCGGGTGCGCCCCAGGCGTAGGTAAAGCCCGCATCGGTGGGGTTCTGAACGAAGTAGGTCACGTCGATGTCGCCGCGCCAGTTGGTGTCGATGAGCGCGCCGCGCACCGGGACGGTGGCGATGTGCTCGGCGGTGACCTGTGCGCCGTCCGCGGTGTGGAGCTTGCGGAGGATCACCCACGGGCTCCCCTCCCCGTACGCCTCGCCGCGGGTAAGCACCTGGAAGCCGTTCGCGGTCAGCTCCTGCTCGACGGCGGCGAGGCGGGCTTTTTCCGCGGCGTCGTCGCGGAGGCTCTGCGCGGTGTGCTCGAACTGGGTCGGGTCGGTGGTGGCGACCTCGATCAGGTGCGCGCGGGCGTCGGCGTCGTCCTCGAACTCCAACAGCACCGCCGCCTGGTCCAGGGTCAGCGGGTGCTCGTTGAGAGCGGAGGTGACGGTGGCGGACTCGGCGACGGCGAGGCCCTTTTTCACCGCGTCGGTCTTGGTGCCGGTGCGCTTGGCGATCTGCGCGGCGCTGATGCCCTCGAACGCCAGCTGCGCCCAGGCGGCGGTGCGATCCGCGGTGCTGAGGTCGGCGCGCTGGTCGTTCTCGATGATCTGCTGAATGATCCGGTCCGCGGTGGTGTCGTCCCCGTCCACGACGTAGACGGGGACGGTGGGCACTTCGGCCTCGCGGGCGGCGAGGGTGCGACGCTGACCGGCGCGGACGATGACGTTTCCGTTCTCGTCGCGGCGGGCGAGGATCGGGGTGATGACGCCGTTCTCACGGATCGACGCGATGAAATCGCGGGTCACGGGCGCGCTGGTGCGCACGTTCGCCTCGATGACGAGGGTGGTCGGGTCGATGTGCTCGATGGTCCCGGTTCCGGTGGTGATGCTCACGATGGTTTCTCCTTGATCGGTGTGCGACCATGAAGGCGACAGGTCCCGTGGTGCTAGGTCCACTACGGGGCTTTTGTCGTCTTCCAGATCGTTTTTCTTTGCCTCTCCGGCGAGTGAAAACCAACTGAGTGGAGGCGGCGGAGTGACGCCGATCCCGGGCGAAATAAGCCCGCAGGGCGCGTCCGGGATCGGTGGCACGTAGCCGTTGGAGCGAAGTAGGTTGAAACCGCGGAGAGGTGAAGAAAACGGGGAATCCTGCCGCGTAGCGGCTCGCTCCGGCGGTGCTCCGTCACCGCTGCGTGAGCGGAGCTCGCGCCCCGCCGCAGGCGGAACACCGGGGAGGGCGCGAGGGGGTCGCCCCTCGTGGCCGGCCCGTAGGCCGGCCCCTCCCCCGCTGGGTCAGCTCCAGCTCTCGGTCCAGTCCTCGGGCGGGACGACGGCGTGCGGCTGGCCTGTCGTGTGCAGGTAGTACAGGGTGCTGCCGTAGTCGTTGTCCCCTCGGCTGACGCTCATCTGGCGGTGATCGTCGTCCGTTTCCGCGATGTTCCACCTGGTCGAGACGTCCACGGCGTACAGGTCGCCGTAGGAGTCGGTGACGAGCTGGTCGCAGACGGGGCAGCGCAGCGCGCGGTACGTCTCCCCGTCATCGGTCACGGTGACGACCATGAGGACCGGGGCCGCGGCCCACACCTGTTGTTGCAGCTGCTCGATCGTGGCGAGCAGGGCGTCAGCGGTCGGCCCGGGGGTGAGGAACGCGACAAGCGCGGCTGCGTATTCGGTGCCGTTGTCGGTGACGGGATGCCCGCCCGGCGCGCCCTCGCCCGACAGGGTGAGGGTGTTGCGCACGTGCGCGAGGATCTCGGCGTCGGTGGCCGCGGCGTCATCGCCGGACTCCGCACGGCGGGTGTCGAGGATGAGCGCGAGCTGCGCCGCGGTCGCGCGGCC
Organism: Microbacterium sp. ABR10; assembly: GCF_057812175.1. Lineage (NCBI taxonomy): Bacteria > Bacillati > Actinomycetota > Actinomycetes > Micrococcales > Microbacteriaceae > Microbacterium > Microbacterium sp. ABR10. The sequence continues at coordinate 25,273 of NZ_JBSZSV010000001.1, read as the reverse complement.
GGTGTCGATGGTGGTCATGGCGCGCTCCTGTCAGCGGACGGTGGTCGGGTCGACAGTCAGCCCGTGCTTCGCGAGGCGGGCGAGGGTATCGGGGTCGCCGGTGATCTGCTCCCAGCCCTCGGGCGAGACGACGGCCGCGGGATCGCCGTCGCGGTCGGTGAGAACGACGCACGTCCGAGCGTCGAGCGCGGCCCCGGTGCGCGGGCACACGATGTTCTTGCTGACGAGAAACGTGACCATCTGATCGCGGAGGATCGCTTCAAGGGTGGTGGACATGACTGCTCCTGACTGATCGTTTTTCTTTGCCTCTCCGGCGGGAATGACCGTTTGAGCGGAGGCGGCGAAGTGACGCCGATTCCGGGCGAAATAAGCCCGTAGGGCGCGTCCGGAATCGGTGGCACGTAGCCGTTGGAGCGAAATAGGTTGAGACCGCGGAGAGGTGAAGAAAGCCCAGGGAACGGGCCGCGCAGCGGCTCCGCCCGGCGGCGCTTCGTCGCCGCCGGGCGAGCGCAGCTCGCCTCCCGGGACGGGATGCCGGGGAGTGTGAGGGGTCGCCCCTCACGGGCCGGCGGCGCCGGCCCCACGACCGCGCCGGTTCACGTGGGCGGTGTCGGTGGTGGGTGCGATGATCGCCGGATGTGGGAACTGGCGCATCGAACACGTGACGCGGCGACGGCGACGGTGGTTCGCAGCAGCGCAGCATCCGGCGACGCGGCGATCGCAGAGGTACGGGCCTCGATGCCGGAGGATCACGTGATCCTCTACGTGCTCGAGGTCGAACGCGACGAGAGCTAGGGCGTGTCTGACAAAGGGCCTGCTCATGGGCCATGGTGGCTGTTGGGGTAAGCGGTCGCTCGCTGTGGTGAACTGTTGAGTATGGGCGGGGATCAACAGTTCGTCGTTCCAGCTGGGGTTCTCAATGCTTTCGAGACCGGCAACGACGCGACCCGCGAATGGGCAAGTGTGTTGTCGTCGGTCGCTGGCGACTTTCTTCAAGATTGGGAGCTTCGACCGGAAGGTGTGGTCCGATCGGGGGAGGCGGGGATCGTCGTGCCGGTGCGTCGCACCGACGGGACGCAGGCAGCGCTGAAGTTGCAAGTGCCGCGCGCTGAAACAACGGCTGCGATCCTCGGCCTCGTCCGATGGGACGGCCGTGGGATAGTCCGCCTCCTAGACAGCGACCCCGACCGCGGCGGAATGCTGCTCGAGCGCCTCCATGGTGATCGCACCCTCGAAGCCGTCGAAGACGACGACAGCGCTGTTCGTGTGGTCGGCTCGCTCCTGGCGCGCTTGCACAGCACGCCTGCCCCCAACGGGCTTCCCCGTGTCGGAACGATCCTCTCTGGGATGCTGGACGACGCGCCCGCAGCGATGCACACACTTGAGGGCGAGGACCGGTCTCGGCTTCATCGATGGATGCGCAGAGTCACCGAGCTCGAAGCCGAGCCCGGGAATCACCTGCTGCACTGGGATTTGCACTATGGCAATGTCCTCGCAGCCGACCGTGAACCCTGGCTAGCAATCGATCCGGAGCCTCTCGTCGGCGATCCTGGGTTCGATCTTTGGCCTGCCCTGGACAGCGGGTGGAGCACCAATGACACCGTCACTGACGCGCCACGCATCGTGCGACGACGCTTCGATATCCTCACCGAGATGCTCGACCTCGACCGTGGTCGTGCAGCGGGGTGGACGGTTGCTCGCCTGCTGCAGAACACGCTGTGGGATATCGAGGACGGGCATACCGCCATCAGCACGTCCGCGAAAACGGTGGACGACGCTCTCGCCTCCTTCGGTGCGTTCGGCAAAGGTTGAGCGTGCGGCGCTGGGACACTCGACACATGTCGCGGTTTCAGATGCTGTCGGATGCCCAGTGGTCACTGATCGAGGGGATGCTGCCGCGTACAACGGGCCGGCCCGGTAGGAGGTTCTCGAACGCGAGGCTGATGGTCGAGGCGATCGTGTACCGCTATCGGTGCGGGATTGCATGGCGGGATCTCCCGGAGGTGTTCGGGCCGTGGCAGACGGTGTGGACATGGCATCACCGGATGGCGACCGACGGCACATGGGACAAGGTCCTCGCCAAGCTGACCGCTGCCGCCGACGCTGCGGGGTTGATCGACTGGTCGCTCTCGGTGGACTCGACCATCGCCCGCGCGCACCAGCACGCGACCAACACGACTCGCACCACGGGGGGCTGAGTCGAATTACACGAATCCGCTGATCGAGCCGCCTGATCACGGGATCGGCCGCTCCCGCGGCGGGCTTTCGACGAAGATCCACCAGCTCGTCGACGGCAACGGGCTCCCGCTTGTCACCCTGATCACGCCCGGGCAGGCCGGTGACTCGCCGATGTTCTTGCCGCTCATGGCGCAGCTGCGCGTCGCCCGCGACATCGGCAGGCCGCGGACCAGACCCGACGCCATCCGCGGCGACAAGGCGTACTCGTCCCGAGCGATCCGCGGGCACCTGCGCGCCCGCAGCATCAAGGCCGTGATACCTGAACCCGACGATCAGAAAGGGCATCGCAAACGGCGCGGTTCCCACGGCGGCCGCCCGGTCGGGCTCGATGCCGCCGACTACAGGAACCGCAACGTGATCGAACGCCACTACTGCCACACCAAGCAATGGCGCGGCCTCGCGACCCGCTTCGACAAGCACGCCGTCATCTACCGCGCCGCCGTCGTCCTCAACGCCGTCATTGCATGGACCCGCGCTTTGTCAGACACGCCCTAGTCGCCCTCGCCCCCCCTAACGGGTTACTCGGCCGCGGCGCCGCGACGCGGTGCGCGCGGTGAGCGGGTGACGACGGCGGTCGCGCGGGAGAGGTCGGGGCCGATTGCGTCAGCTTCGAGGACGCGGCCGTGGCGGCGGTCTTCCCCTTCGCCCCATGCCACGGTGCGCTCGTATCCGACGACGATCACCGCGTCACCCTTGTGCAGCGACGCGAGCACGTGCTCGCCGAGTTCGAACTTCGCTTCCACGAAATGCGTTGTCGGGGCCTCGTGCGGGGTCCACTCCCCCGCGCGGTACTCGCCGGTGTTCTCGATCACGCGCAGCTTGACGATCTGCACGCGACCCGCCTGCACGGCCTCGGGGTCAACGGCCAGATTGCCGGTGATAGTCCTGGTGCTCATCTGTCGTCTCCTGCTCGTGCGGTTCGTTCTCCCCGTCGACGTCGACGGGATCTGAGGGGCGTCGGCGGCCGGGGTGGCTGGGTCCTCGTCGGCGGGCATTTCCAGGCCCCATGACGCGAGCGCGTCGCGGCGGGTGATTTCCACCGGCGGCTCCGACAGCGATCGCCGCTGCTCGAGCTCGGCGCGTGTGACGTAGTGCCCGGGGATGCGTCGTTCCTCGCCGTAGGCGGCGCGGTAGAACCGGTCGGCGTCGTTCTCCAACCGGTCCACCTCCCCCTGGCGGTCGGTGTATCCGGCAAGGTATCCGGCTCGGTAGTCGTCGCTGGTGGTGTCGTGCTCCCTCATGCGGCGTGCTTGTCGATGAGGTCGGGACGAAACCCCGACCAGTGGTCTTGATCGCCTGCCACGACCACGGGAGCGGCGGAGTAGCCCAGCTCGTCCATGACGTATTCGAGCGCTGCGGGGTTGGTGGTGAGATCCACGACGGTGTACTCGATGCCCTTCGCGTCCAGCGCGCGGTAGGTCGCCGTGCACTGCACGCACGACGGCTTCGAGTAGACGATGAGGCTCATTGCTCCGATCCTCCCTCAGTGTGGTGCGCGTCGCCCTCGTCGTCGTCGGTGGCGTGTTCTTCGATCCACAGGTCGGCCGCCTCGACCTGCCCGCATGCGCGCAGCATCTCGGCAAGCGCGTCGACCTCTCGGCAGCTGAGGCGCGTTGCCAGATCGGCAGCGGTGTCCGGGCGGGAGAACACGAGGGCGAACTCGGCCACCGCATCGAGGAAGGTCGGCCGATCCGGCGTCCGGTTGGTGTTGGTGGTGTCGGGCATGGCGTCTCCTCCTCGATGGGTGGTGCGGGTTACTGCTCAGTGGTGCGGGTCAGGGTGTCCACGAACATGACGCCCTCGGGGCCGGGAATCGTGGCGGTGTGCGCGAGTGACCAACCGGTGCGGGCGTGGGCTTGCAGATCCTCGGTGCGCTCGGCGATCTTGCGGCCCTGGTACTTCCGGTCCTCAGCCGTGGTGGCCGGAACGAAGATGCTGACGGTCGTGATCTGCTGATGCATTTCTCTCTCCTCCTCATCGTTTATTGCCGTGAAGGCGGTTCTCCGCCTGAGCAACCGGAGGGTGCAGTGCAACCCGCAGGGCGAGGGGGGAGAGAGTTTCGGCGCGAAATAAGGAAGCGCAGCGACCGCGTGCCGAAAGTCTCGGAAGAGCCGGTGGCGCAGCCACTTGAACGGAGCTCGCAGGTAGCTACGAGGGAGCGAAGCGGACGAGCTGCCGCAGGCTTCACGGCAAAAAGCGTGAGCCCGTAGGGCGATCCTCGGCGGCCGGCGGAGCCGGTCGACCTTCGGGCGTCGCTCCGTCGACGCTGCGGGAGCGCAGCTCGCGCCCCGCCAACGGCGGCACGTCCGGGAGTGTGAGGGGCCCGCCTCACGGGATACCTACCTATATAGGTAGGTGTCCCGCGCGCCTCAGCTTGCCGCGGCGGCCTCCGTGATGGTGGCTTTTTCGGCGGCGGCGGCTCGTGCGGCCTCGACCTCGGCGGCGGTGTGGTGCCCCTGCACGTCGGCGTAATCGACCTTGTAGGGCCGGGTGGTGTCGTTCCAGTCGAGCGCGACGGTCACGCTCTTGGGGTTCACGCGGGTGACGACGTGCCAGCCAAAGCGGTGCTTGATCATGTCGCCCTTGGCGATCGTCTCGCGGCTGTGGATCGTGACCTGTCCCGCGGCGGCCTGGGCTTCACGGACGGCGGTCCAGTAGGTGTGTTCGTCCTCGAGCTGCGCGCGCTGGGTCGTCAGCCGGTCCAGATAGGCGCCTGTCGCCGGTGCGGTCGTCTCCATGTAACCGCCTCCGAAGTTGTGCGAGCTGCCCTCGATCTTGCGCGTGTACCCGCGAATGTCGGTCGCGATCCGCTCGATGCGGCGGGCAACCATCCCCGGCGCGTAGCGGGTGTCGGTGGTTCTGGCGGCGACGTCGGCGCGGGCGCGGGCGCGGGTGGCCTCGCGGTCGGCCTCGACGCTGCGACCCATTGCGGCATCCGCCTTGGCGATCGCGTTACGGTGGCGGCCTTCGGAGTGGTGCCCGACCTTGATCGGCTCGCCGCCCTCGGGCAGGCGGTCCAGCGCACGGCGCGCGGCTGCGTCGGCGGCGTCTGCGTCGGCCGCGCGTCGGTCGGCCTTCGCCTCGAGCGCGTCGACGCGGGCGGCCTGGCGCTCGATCTTGTCCGCCTCCACCTCGGCGGTCGGCCGGAACGTCTCGTCAGCCTCGATCGTGACCTCGTGGCCGGCCTCGCGCAGCGCTGCCGCAGCACGGTTGATGTTCCACCACTTGGGCAGGCGGTCGCGGGACTGGGGGACGTACCAGGCTCCCATGGATCGGCCCCACCGCCAGCCGTTCGCCTTCAAGATGTCGGCGGTTCCGTCTCCGCGGCTGGTGCCCTCGATGATCGTTCCGGCTTCGGGGGTGTGGGTGATGGTGAGCATGTCGTTTCTCCTTGGGTGTGGGGGTCAGTTGTTGGCGAGGTAGTCGGCGCGGGTTTCGCTGCGGTCGTGCAGCGCGTAGGCGGCGGGGTACAGGTCGAGCGCTCGCGCGACCGCGACCGGCACGACGACGTAGGCGCCGGATGCCATGTAGCCGATGCGATCCGCGGCCACGCGCTCCGCGGGCTCGAAGTGCTGCAAGGTCATGCCGATGACTTCACGGGTGACCAGGCGCACGGCCGGGGTCTGCTCGGTCACCGGGTCGTTCCCACCGGCGCCGATGATGACCACCTGACGGGCGGTGCGGCTGATGCCCTCCTCCCCCGGTCCGTGGTTCACGCTGACGATGACTTCGGTCCGTGTGCCGCGCTGCTCGCTCATGTGTCTCTCCCTCTGACTGATCGTTTTTCTTTGCCTCTCCGGCGGGAATGACCGTTTGAGCGGAGGCGGCGAAGTGACGCCGATTCCGGGCGAAATAAGCCCGTAGGGCGCGTCCGGAATCGGTGGCACGTAGCCGTTGGAGCGAAATAGGTTGAGACCGCGGAGAGGTGAAGAAAACCTCAAGGGATGGGCCGCTGTGCGGCCTCCCCACGGCGGCGCGTAGCGCTGCTGCGCGAGGTATCTCGCGCCCCCGGAACGGGCATCGCTTGCGCGGATTCGCGCTCGTCCCCACTCCCCCGGCCCGCACTCCTAACTTGCTGGCATCGAACACATGTTCGATACTTACGGGATGCGCGACGACGGACCTCGGTGGCATCCGCAGCTGCTCGCGCGCGAGGGCCCTCCTGCCCATTGGGTGATGCTCGACGCCCGAGACGATGAGGTTGGGGCGATCGACCTACGCCGCACCGACGACGGCCCGCGATACCGCGTCGAGTACAGGGACTCACTCCTGGGCTGGGCGACGTCGCTCAAGATCGCGACGGAACGGCTGCATAGGGCGATCATTTCCGCAGGCGTTCCTCGCGGCGGGATCAACGGTTCGTGACTGCCGAGAGTGCGTGAGGGCTGCTCATGGTGCAGGTGTGGTCGCCCATGTCGCAGCTTCAGAGATCCCCCGAGCCGGGGGTTTGGTACATCTTCGACAACAGTCGACGTATCGCGATCGTGCGCGTCTTGGAGATTCATGGGCGCAAGCTCCTGCGGTCGGTCACCTTCGACCACGACCCCGCGCAGCGGCAGCTCATCGGATACTTCCCCGAGGACGCCATGCGACTAGCAGTGGAGTGCACGTGGGCGGAGTACGTCAAGCACCGCGGGCCCTCGACAAGCAATCGCAAGTAGCTACCTAGCTACCTATATAGGTATCTAAGTAGCTTGCTATCTGGCTTTATACCCAGATAGGTTTCAGCCATGCAGAGCTTGATGATCTACAGCGAGAGCGGTGGAGCGACGAAGAGCACTACCGCTGTCTCTCTGGCGACGGTGGCCGCTGAGGACGGGAAACGCGTGATCTTGATAGACCTCGACCCCCGCGGCGCGACGACGAAGTGGCTCGACGCTCAGCCGGTCGATACCGGGCTCGACGTCGGCGCGATCCTGGGGAACCAGGACGTGCGGGGGTGGGCCGATGAGCTGGCGGTGGCGTCACCGTTCCACGAGAACCTGCGTGTCATCCCGTCCGATCGGAGCGTGAGTGCGCGTGAAACAGACGACCCGGGGGAGGTTGGGCAACGCCTGGCCGACTCGCTCGAGGGCGTGCCCGCCGATCTGGTGATTATCGACTGCCCGAACCGGCAGGGCGGGTCACTGATATTCAACGCTCTGACTGCTGCGCAGTCCGTCATCTACGCCGCCACGCCGACCGCTGACGGCGTAGACGGGTTCCTCGGGGCCCAAGAGAGCGTGATGCGATACAACGCCACCAGCGGCCACCAGGCGGTCGCAGAGGCCGGAATCATCGTCGGTGGCTACAAGGAGACGGTGACGCCGCGCGAGGCGACGCACAGCATCGAGCAAATGCGTGAGACGGGCCTGCTGCTCACGCCTCTGATCCCGCACCGGACGATCGTGGGGGAGGTCCGGTACTCGCATGACTGGTACGGCCGTTTCCGCAAGGGCGCTCCCGTCGCTGACGCATACCGAGAACTGGCACGAAAGGTCATCCGATGACGAACGAAGATCGCCCCCAGAGCCTCCCTCGACGGGCACAGCCGGCACCTGACCGACGCGACCCGATCGAGTCGTCAAAGCCCCGCCCCGCGCCCGCTGCGGCGCCCGGTGCGCCGGCGCCGTCGACGCCCGCTCGATCGAGCGCGGCTGCTCCGCGTTCACGGCCGCGCAAGGCTCCCACGGAGGTACTGCACGCGGACATCGACGCCGAGCTGTCGTACTACGTGGAAGACCTGCGCGCAGCGACGGGGCGAACGAAACGAGACATCGTGGAGTCGGCCCTGCGCGAGTACCGGGACCGGAACCCGCTTGCGTAGGCACCGCCTACCCTAGATAGCCAGATACCTATATAGGTATCTGGCTATCTCGTCGTTCGGGGGAGGGGCTGTCGCGGCTAGCGAGAAAGCATCGCCACGGCGCGACGGACCGATGGGTGGCGGAATGCGCGGGCGAGGTTGGTGTCACCGTTGCAGAATCGGAAGAAGTAGTTGGCGCCGACGCGGGAGTGGGCCGTGAAGAGCTGCACCAGCGCGGAACGCTTCTCGAAGAACCGCAGGAACGCCGAACCGGCGCTGATTTCCGGTTCGAGCTCGCGCGTGATCTGCGCGGAGTAGCCGGTCAGCGCAGCCTCATCGCCGCCGATGAACGCCGCGGCAGCAGCACCGGCCCAGGTGCCCGATCGGAGAGCGAAGCTGATGCCTTCGCGTGTCCACGGCTCGAGCAGGCCGGCCGTCTCGCCGGCCACAATGACGTGTCCGCGGGCGGATGGTGTGCCGACCCGCCGCCATTGGGTGAGGTGTCCGCTGTCGTGCAGCGGGGGAGTGTTCGCCATACCGAGGCGGGCGAGCCACTGATCCAGGTACTCGCGGGTGTGCGGAGCATTGCCCTTGGCCTCGATGACGCCGACCGTGAGGGAGTCCTTCTTCGGGAACACCCATGCGTAGGTGCCGGGTCGCGGACCCCAGTCGAGCAAGGCGGTGGTCCGCCATTGCTCGCCGGCGGGCATCGGGATCTCTGCCTCTAGGCCGAGATCGGCCTGTTCGATTTCGACGCCGACGTATCGCCCGATCCGGCCACCGGAGCCGTCCGCCCCGATGACGACCCGGGCAGTGAACGTCTCTTTGTCCGTGGTGAGGGTCACGATGCCGTCGTTCTCGCTGACAGCGCGGACGTTCACGCCGTCGCGAAACTCGGCGCCGGCGGCCTTGGCGGCGTCGACGTTCTGCTGGTCGAACGTCTCTCGCTGCACCATTGCCAGGGAGGCGTCCGGGCCGAAACGGCGGGTGATGCGGCCCATGTTGCGGGAGAACCCCACGGCGTTGATGCGGCGATCGACGTCGTAGGTGACTCCGGGCGCGAGGTAGTTGCGAGAGGTGCCGATGAGGCCGCCGCCGCACGTCTTGTAGCGAGGGAACCGGGCCTTATCGAGCAGAAGCACACGAGCGCCGTTCTCGGCGGCGACGCGGGCGGCGGTGGCTCCTGCCGGCCCTGCGCCCACGACAACGACGTCCCAGCGGTTGTCGGAGGTCTCCTGTGTCATGGGGAAAAAGTCTATGACGGCGCGCTTCGACGGGCCTCGCCGCGGCGCGGTGGGGCGCTGGACACGGCTCACGTTCGGCCCGAAAACACCGGATGTTGCGAAGTTTCCCAGGCTTCCGGCAGACCGGCCCGATTGCCTAGGCATGACTATAAGATTTTCCGGTCGCTGGCGGGGCCGGGGGGCGCAGCCAGAGGACGCGAAACGAGGAGGGCCAGATGAAGCACCGCCAGCGGAGAGCGGCAGCACTGCAACTCGTGAAAGACCGGGGCATCCCCGACACCCTGAGCTTTGCGGACCTCGTGCAACTGGTTGAGAGCTACCGCGGAACGACGATCAAGTTCCGGCAGGACCCGCGGCTGAACGGGCAGCGCGTGTGCGGTGCGTGGACCGGTGATCCGGTCAACCGCATCGACACCATCCACGTCCCCGCCGACGCGAAGATCGAGATGCAGCTGTTCATCGGCGCACATGAACTCGGCCACATGCTGGACGAAGAAGTCGGGCGTGAGACGCGGCTGGGCGACGACCCCCGCGTCAAAGAATTCCTGGCATCCGTCCTAAACCCGGACCGCATGGTCCCCTACGCCTTCCAGGGCATCGACGACCTCACCAACGAGCGCGAAGCACGCGCCGAAGCAATCGGTGATCTGCTGGTGCTGCGCGTGCTGCGCGGACGCCGGCAGAACACCACCCGCGATTTCAAGTTCGAGCAAGTGTTCGCGGGATGACCTTCCTCGACGCAGCGGCGGCAGTGCTGCGGTGGCTGGTCGAAAGCCCCGTAGACGCCATCACCATCGTCGTGGCGACGGTGGCCTCTGTGTCGGTCCTGCGCAAGAAGATGCGCGAGCGGCGTTCCATGCTGCCCTCCGGCGTGCTCCTCTGGTCGGCCGCGTGCATCTTGCAAATCCACGTCGTCTACGACTTCATCGACCCCCTTTTGGGCGGCTCGAACGTCACGAACTTGCTCTATCGGATTCTCGTCACCGCGGCGCTGGGGTGCCTCGAAGTCATGGTGATTCGCGCCACGAAGGGCCGGGGCACCCCCTGGGAATCCCTGGTCGCGGCGATCGTCGTCGCGATGATCGCGCTGCAAGCACTGATCTTCGCTGTCAACTCTTGGCCGGTCACCGACACGTATCTTTCGGAGTACGGCGGCGAAGTCGGCCGCGAACTGTTCTGGAACGTGATGCCGCTGTGCATCGGCGTGTTCTCGGTGCACGTGATCTTGACCGTGGGTGCTGAGTGGCGCGCCCATTCGGTCCGCGCGACGCGGTGGGGACTGGCCCTCATCGGCTCCGCCGCCGCCCTTGATCTGCTGTGGCTGGTGGAGAACTTGGCGACGAGCACGTATCGCGTGCTCGCGGATAGCAGCTTCTTCCTGGGCCCGAATGGCGATGTCGTCGGGGCACTGCTGGTCGGTACGATGATCGCCTGTACAGGGCTAGGAGTGGCCGTCGGCTCGGCGGAAAGACTCGTAGACCACCTGTGGATGCGTCTGCTGCTGATTCGGGCGACTCCAACTTGGCACCGCGTCATCAAGTCAGCACCCGAGCTGACGTTGACGGGTAGTACGGGTTTGGCGAGTTCGCTTCTCACCCTGGAAGTCGAGCACGTCCTTTATCGAAGGTGGAAAGAAATGCTGGACTGCGAAAGAGCGGGAAAGTTCACGCCCACTGACGCTGAGCGCGGCCTTCTCGAGGAAATCGGACGCACCCTCAGCGGGTCCCCCGGAGAGACGCCCGACCGCGAGCACACCGGCCTCAGCGGCCTCCTGACGGCTGGACGAGCATCATGAGCGATACCGACTGGTACTCCCCGGAGCAGAAGCACGAGCGCGCCGAGCTGGCGCGCAAGCTGAACCTGCTTATGGATGTCATCGTTGCCGACGACGGCAAGCCGACGAGCTACCGGGCACTCGCCACGTTCCTGGAAGCGCGCGGCATCAAGCTCAGCCGCGCCCGGTGGACCTACATGACGAGCGGCAACCGCTACGTCGTCAACGACCGCAAGCTGCTGACCGGCATCGCGGAGTTCTTCGAGGTCGACCCGAGCTACCTTCTCGGCTCCAACAACGACGAGATTCCCGCCAAGGTCGAGGCCGCGTTGCAGTTCGTTCGTGCGGAACGGCTGGGCGCCGTCCGCCTGTTCGCAGCTCGCAAGCTCGGAGAGGTGTCGCCGGAGACGCTGGCAAAGCTCACCGCGATCCTGGACGAGGCCGCCGAAGAAACCGACCCGAAACCGACCGCCGGCTAGTACCGAAATACCTCCTAGGCATGCCTAGCTAGCCATGCCTAGAACTGTTACGCTCGCTCCCGTAGGGCAATAGCGGGGGACCTTCCCGCGCTGTGTCCACAGCGATGGGAGCGGCATCCGATGGTCCGACTGGGCACAAGTTCGCGGGGGACGGCGGGGGCCGTCCTTGCGATCGCATCGGTGCTGGCGTTGACCAGCTGCGCGGCAACGCCGGCGCCCGTCGACGCGGCCGACAGGGGCGCGGCCGCGTCGACGGAGGCTCCGGCCCCCATCGAGTCCGCCACGGCGGAGAGCGACCACGACGAGTCGATTCCGCACGACCACGACGTCGAGGTGGACCCGAACGCCGACGCTGACGTGTCGGAGCTCGCGACCCGATCGGTGACGCTGTTCTGCCGTCCGTCGCTCGCCTACGCGACGTGGATCGCAGAGCTGTACCCGGTGCTGTCGCAGTCGGCGGCGGTCGCTTACGAAACCGTCGACCCGGCGAACGTGCCGTGCACGAGCGTCACCGGTGCCGCGCGGATTCGCGACACGGACGGCGCCTACACGGCCCGCGTGCTCGTCCCCACGGATGCCGGCGACTACTCGGTGTACGTGCACCGCCCCCTCGACACTGCCCCGTGGGCTGTCGAGCAGATCACCCCCCTGGCATCGGAGTAACCGGTGGCGAAGGGGGGAGCGGGCGTGCTGGCCGTGGTCATGGTGCCGGTGCTGGCGATCGCAATGCTGCTGTGGGTGCTGTTCTTCGGCGGCTCGGCTGCCGCGGCGTGCCTGCCTGGCGGGGGACCGGTGAATATCGCCGCGATCCCCGCGGATGCCAAGGTCGGTGCGTACGGTCACGACCAACTCGTTATCGCCGCACTGATCGTCAACGCGGGCGCTGCGAAGGGCCTCGGCTCGGACGGGCAGACCCTCGGCGTGCAGACGGCGATCGGGGAGTCCTCCCTGGTGAACATCGACTACGGCGACAACGCGGTCAACCCGGACGGGTCGATCGCTGACTCCATCGGTCTGTTCCAGCAGCAGTCCAGCTGGGGCACCGTCGAAGAGCGCATGGACCCGACGACCTCGGCGGGATTCTTCTACGACCGTCTCGTGAAGGTCGAGGGGTGGCAGGCGATGGAGCCTTCCATCGCGATCAACAAGGTGCAGCGCAACTCCGACCCCAACCACTACACGAAGTACCGCGGCGACGCTGTGGCGATCATGGCGTACTTCGCCACCCTCGGCGGCGGCTCGGCTACGCCCGGTGCGACGGCTCCGGCGTCGACGTCGACGGCGACGCCGGTCCCCGTCGCCGCGGGGTGCGCCGCTGTCTCCGGCGATTCTCAGGCGCTCGCGCAGGGCCTCGTGAAAGCGATGGAGGAAGGTCGGCTGACCTTCCTCGAGGACCGCTACGCGCAGCAGGTCCGCGACGTCGCCGCGGGCACCGCCTCGGCAGACTGCGGGATCGACCTTCGCATCCTCCAGATCATGACGGTGGCGCTGAACACGTTCGACAAGGTGGGCGTCTCCGACATCAACCGCAAGTGCACCGGCGAAACCGGATACGGGGCGGGCACTGCCTCGTCGCACTACATCGACGGCGGCGGCCACGCGGTCGACTTCTACTCCTTTAACGGCACCGCCACCACCGGCTGCGACGCGAACGCACTCAAGCTGCTCGGCGTCCTGGACCCGCAGGTGCCGAACGGCACGCGCGCCGGCCAGATCCAGTGCCGCTCCGTCACGTACGTGAACATCAGCGGCTTCTACGACCCCGCGACCCACCTGCACATCGACATGGGCTTCACCGACGCCCCTCTCACAACCACCGGATAACCGGACCCTTTCGGCGCCGCACCGGGCGGCGACGAGAACCCCGCACCACCAACACGAAACGGAGAACAACCCATGTCTGCACTTCTCGCAGCAAGCGACCTGATCACCGCCGCCGCACCCGCTGTGCTCGCCGGCGTCGTGCCCGACCCGGGCTCGGGCTCCATGCCTCCCGGGTTCGAGGCGTTCACCACCGTCATGGGCTGGGCCAAGTGGGTCGGCCTCGGCGTCGCCGTGGTCGGTCTGATCATCCTCGGCGTCACCATGACCGTCTCCGCCCGCCGCGGTGAGGGCGGCGAGATCGGCGGCTGGCTCGGCCGTCTGCTCGTCGGCGTGATCATCGTGTCGGCGGCGTTCACGATCGTCGGCTTCTTGATGGGCGCGTAGCGTCCCGGAGGAAAGCCACCGATCAACGAAAGGCACGACGTCATGAGCGACGCAGAATCCCGCAACCCCTTCACCAGCAAAGGTTTCATCTTCGGAGCGATCATCTTCGGAGTCCTCGTGCTGGCGGCGATCCTGCTCGCTGTCACGTCCCTCGGCGGTGGTGGCGGGCAGACCGCGCCCGCCACCACCGCAACGCCCACCGCCTCCGCTGTGGCGGCCGGTGAGGCAGCAAGCGTCTGTGGCCTCCCGGGCTACGACGAGAGCGGTGACCTCACCGCCGCACCCACTACTGACTGGACCATCGTCGGAACAATGGCGGCGCCCTCTTCGGAAGAGGCCGGTCCCGGGGTGGTTGCCGAAAGCGGTCTGCGTAGCTGCTACGCCCACACGGTAGAAGGTGCGTTGTTCGCAATGGCGAACCTTTGGGCAATGGGCACTGACGGTCGACTCTCGGCGGTCCTGCTCGAGGAGCAGACCGCGCCCGGAGCGGGTCGCGACGCCGCACTTGCAGCGGGGGCGGCTCAGAGCAACACGGGCGGCAGCGTGCAGATCGTCGGCTTCCGCGTCAGCTCGTATACCACGACCGAAGCCACGATCGACATCGCATTCCGCACGAACACGAACCAGCTCCTCAGCTTCCCCGCGCCCGTGAAATGGGTTGACGGGGACTGGAAATTGGTCCTGACCGACGCCGGTCAACCTCCGTTCCGCCCGTCGACGCTCACGAGCCTCGGCGGCTATATCCCCTGGGCAGGTACCGAATGAATCCACCCGCAGGAGAGCCCTGCACGCCGCTGGACGTGCTGTGCTGGTCCTCGGCCGGGCTCGGCGAAATCGTTTCGAAAGCCTCGAACGACGCGCTGCAGCAGTTCGTGAACAACATCTTGGAGGGCTACGGCAAAGCGATCGTCTCACTCGGCACCCTCTGGGTGAACGTTCCCTCCCCGGTGACCGTAGTCGACCGGGGAGGCGGCGTTAACGGCGGTGGCACGCCACCGCTGCCGGGCGCTTTCGAGACGATCCTCGGCTATGTGACGTGGGTCGCTGCGGGCCTCGCGGTCATGTCGCTCATCATCGCCGGCGTCATGATGAGCGTCCGTCGTCGCCACGGCGACGGCGAGGCGCACATGGGCCGCATCGGCGTCATCATCTTCGCCGTCTTCCTGCTCTCCGCAGCCTCCGCGCTCGTCACCGGGTTCCTCCCGCTGGCAATGCACCTCAACGAGTCCTCGAGCGTGGTCGGCTGGGTGCAAGGTCAGCTCGAGTGGTACGCCGGCGGCCTCGCAATCCTCTCGATCCTCGTCGCCGCCGGCCGCATGGTGTGGACGCAGCGCGCGGGGGAGCTGCGCACCCTCGCCCGCTCCGTGCTGACGCTGATCGCTGTCGCCGGGGCCGGGCTCGTCGTCATCCGTCTCGCCACGCAAGCGGGGGACGCCTTCTCCATCTGGATTCTCAACAACTCCACCAACTGCGACGTCACCAACGGTGAGAGCAACTGCTTCGGCACGAACGTCTTCGCGATGATTAACCTCACCGCGACCTCGCCCATTGGCCTCATCGGCCTGTTCTTCCTCGGCATGCTCGCGGTGCTGATGACCTACATACAGATCGCGCTCATGATCTTCCGCGGCGCGATGCTCGTCGTCCTGGCCGGCATCTTCCCCGTCGCCGCAGCGGCGACGAACACCGAAATCGGGCAGCAGTGGTTCAAGAAGGCAATGGCTTGGACCCTCGCCTTCATCCTCTACAAGCCCGCCGCCGCAATCGTCTACGCGATCGCGTTCCGCATGACCGGAACCGACCTGTTCAAGTCGGACGGCACGGGTCTTTTCCAGATCGTCACGGGGCTCGCGCTGATGTTGATTGCCCTCGTCGCACTGCCCGCGCTGATGCGCTTCCTCGTCCCCGCGGTCGCGTCCGTGGGTGGCGGCGGCGGCGGAGCGGGCCTGCTTCTTGGAGGCGCGGCGATCGCCGGTGCCGGGGACATCGCCACCGGTGCGATCCGCTCGCGCGGCGGCTCGGACGGCGGCGGCTCCGGCGGTGGAGGCGGCGGCTTCGGCTCCGCACCGAGCGGCAGCAACGCCGCTGCGGGCGGCAGGGGCGCAGCCGCCGCAACGCCTGCGGCACCCGTCCCCGTGGGGGCGGGAGTCGGCGCTGGCGCTGGCGCAGCCTCGGGCGGTGCCGCCGCGGGCGGCGCCGCGGCCGGGGGAGGCGCAGCAGCGGGCGGAGGCGCAGCAGCCGCCGGCGCCGGGCCGATCGGGGTGGGCCTCATGGTCGCCACCAAGGCCGCTGAGGGCGCGAAGAACGCAGCAGGCGCGGTCAAGGCCGCCACGGATGACGCGACGGGAAGCGGGAACTCATGACCACCACAACGCCTACGCGCAGCGCTGAGGCGCCGCGCACATACGGCAACTGGCGCCGCCCACAGACCGCGGGACTGGGCGGCCTCGGGCAGCTCGCCACCGGCGTGCTGTTCGTCGGCATCCTCTCCTCGATCATCGCGTCGATGTTCTCCGGCCTCGGCGCCGCGCTCATCACCGCGGGGATCTTCGGCGGGATTTTGCTGACGGTTTCGGTGAAAGACAAGCACGGGCAGAGCGCCCTCGGAAGGACGGTGAATCGCGTGAATTGGATGCGCACGAAGGCCAAGGGAGCGAACGTGTACCGTTCCGGCCCCACGGGGCGAGCGAAGTGGGGCACCTACCAGCTCCCCGGGCTTGCGGCGGCGTCGCAGCTCACCGAGCACGAGGACTCGCACGGCCGGAAGTTCGCGCTCGTGCACGTTCCGTCGACCAAGCACTACACCGTCGTGATCGCCACCGAGCCGGACGGTGCGGCGCTGGTCGACCAGGAACAGGTCAACAACCAGGTCGCGGAGTACGGCATCTGGCTTGCCAACCTCGGGGACGAGCCCGGCATCGAGGCCGCCTCGGTCACCGTAGAGACGGCACCTGACACCGGCACGCGCCTGCGCTCGGAGGTGGAAGGGTCGATGGACCCCGACGCCCCGGAGTTCGCACGCGCGATGCTGTCGGAAGTCGTGGAGAGCTACCCGGTCGGATCGGCCACGATCCGCGCGTACATCGCAGTGACGTTCTCGTCGCTGTCTCGCATCGGCGGGAAGCGCCGTAACGCGAAAGAGGTCGCCGCTGACCTCGCCGCGCGTCTGCCGGGGCTGACGTCCAGCCTGGCGGCGACCGGCGCGGGAGCTGCGCGCCCGCTGGGTGCGCAGGAGCTGTGCGAGGTCGTGCGGATCGCTTACGACCCCGCCGCGGCCGTCCTGATTGACGAGGCGCGCGCCGCCGGTGACGTGCCGGAGCTGTCATGGACGGACGTCGGCCCCGCCGCGGCTGATGCTCGATGGGACTCGTACCGTCACGACGGAGCGGTGTCGACGTCGTGGACCATGACGTCGCCGCCGCGTGGAGTCGTGCAGTCGGGCATCCTGGCTCGTCTGCTCGCCCCGCACCGTGACGTCGCCCGCAAGCGCGTCACCCTGCTCTACCGCCCGATCGACCCGGCTCGAGCTGCGGCGATTGTGGAGGCGGACCTGAACGCAGCACAGTTCAACAGCTCGGCGTCGACCAAGCCCACCGCCCGCTCAACGCTCTCCACCCGCTCCGCTCAGGCGACGGCGGCTGAGGAAGCATCCGGCGCGGGCCTGCTCAACTTCGGTCTGATCGTCACCGCGACCACGACCGATGCCGCGCACGAGGCGGACGCCCGCGCGGCGATCGACTCGCTCACCGCCGCGGCGCGTCTGCGCGTGCGGCCGGCCTTCGGGTCGCAAGACACCGTTTTCGCCGCGGGTCTTCCGCTGGGGCTCGTGCTCCCGCGGCACCTGCGCCTGCCTACCGAAGTGAGGGAGTCCCTGTGAGCATGCTCACCCGTCTGTTCTCGTCCAACAGCGACGACCACCTCGAGCCCGAAGAGGACGCCCTACCTGACGGTGCGGCTACCGCGGCGCACGGCGACACTGCGGGGGAGGAGCTGTCAGCTGACGGCCTGCCCACCGGCGCGGTGTCGTCCGCGACGCCGACCACCCTCGACGCGGAGGCTCCCTCGCGTCGGGCTGCGCGTGCGCAGAGCGACGTGCCGGCGCTCGACGTCGCGGCACGCCCCTCACTGTCACGAGCGGCACCCGCACGCACGCGCACTCGGCGTCGGCAGGGCACGCGTGTGGCAATCCCTCACGGCGGGAAGAAGGAGAAGCCGGGGACGGCGCTGCGCCGGCCGATGCGTCCGAGCATCCGCGGCTGGATCGGCCGCGGCGGCGGCGAGGCCGTCAATGTGACCGCGGCCGACGAGTTCCGCGGCACGACCGTCCAGGTGTGCGGGCTCTACCCGTTCTCGGTCGGCACCGGAACGCCGATGATCGGTGTTCCCCTGGGGAAGAACCTTTCCACGGGTGCGTCGGTGTGCTGCGACCCGATCAGCTGGTTCCAGCGCGCGCAGCTCATCTCGAACCCGTCGATGTTCGTTCTCGGTAAGCCCGGGCTGGGCAAGTCGTCGCTGACGCGCCGCATGGCCGCGGGCCTGGCCGGCTACGGCACGATCCCGCTGGTGCTGGGCGATTTGAAGCCCGACTACGTGGATCTGATTCAGGCCCTCGACGGCCAGGTGATCCCCCTGGGCCGCGGCCGCGGCTACCTCAACATCCTCGACCCCGGCGAGGCGTCGGAGGCCGCGCAGCGGCTCCGTGACGAAGCCGCTCGCGCGCTCGAGCGCGCCGACGAGCTCGCGCACCAGGTGAACGCCGCCGACCCCTCCGTAGACACCGACGAGCTGGCCGCTGAGGTCGGGAAGCTGCGCAAGCACGCCGCGAAGGTGCAGCGCCTCGCGCACCAGGTTCTCGCGGACGCGCACGGCCGCCGGCACACGATGATCGCCGCCCTCCTGACGATCCTCCGCTCGCAGCCGCCAACCGACCGTGAAGAGACGATCATTGACCGGGCGCTCAAATACCTGGACGAGCACCACGAGGGCATCCCCGTTCTCGCGGACCTCCTGCGCGTCATCCAGGAAGCCCCCGACGAGATTCGACAGGTCGCCCTCGACCGTGGCGACATCGCCCGCTACAAGGCGATCACGGAGGACCTCGAAGCGTCCCTCATCGGTCTGACGACCGGCGGCCGTCTGGGCGAGGTGTTCTCGCAGCAGACGACCACTCCCATGCGACGGGACCGCCCCGTGGTGTACGACGTGTCCTCAATCGACGACTCTGAGGGCGACCTGCAAGCGGCGATCCTGCTCGCCTGTTGGTCGGCCGGGTTCGGCACCGTCAACGTCGCCGCCGCCCTCGCGGACGCGAAGCTCGAACCTCGCCGGCACTACTTCGTGATCCTGGACGAGCTGTGGCGGGCCCTGCGCGCCGGCCGCGGCATGGTCGATCGCGTCGACGCCCTCACCCGCCTGAACCGCGCCCGCGGCGTCGGCCTGGCGATGATCTCGCACACGATGAGCGACCTCCTGGCGCTGGCATCGGCGGAGGATCAGATGAAGGCGAAGGGCTTCGTAGAACGCTCCGGCATGGTCATCTGCGGCGGCCTCCCCGGCGCGGAAATGCCGCTGCTGACCTCCGCGGTGCCCATGTCGATCGCGGAACAGGGAATGCTCACCAGCTGGCAAGACCCGCCCGCCTGGGACCCGGTATCCGGGCACGAGTCCGAGCCTCCCGGCCGCGGCCGCTTCCTCATCAAGGTCGGCGGGCGCCCGGGCATCCCCGTGCGCGTCGAGCTGACAGCGGCGGAAAAGGACGTCAACGACACCAACAAGCTCTGGCACACCACCTCGCGCGCCGGTCGGGCGAACGAGCGGCAGGCGACGGACCCGGTAGTGGTGGAGATTCTGCCGTGAGCCTCGCCGCCGCACACACGTACGCACTCGCCCCGATCAGCACGGAGGAATATCCATGAGCGTCACCGCCAACAACCGCCGTCGTGAGCCGGGGAAGGCCAATAACGATGCCCTGATGCTCGGCGGTGCCCTCGCGGCGATCGCCGTTGTCGGCATCGTGTGGGTGTCCGTCGCTGTCGGCTCCCAGATGGACGGGGTCAACGAGGGTCTGTCGAAGGACCCCTTTGAAATCATTGGCGGACTGGCGAGGGGCACCGTCACCTGGTCGACGTCCGCGACGGCGATCGCTCTTTCCGCGGTCGGGCTCATCCTCACGGTCGCTCTGTGGTTCCTGTACCTCAAAGCGGCCGGACGCAAGCGACGCGCGAACGTCGATCACGCAGCGCGCTACATGGCGACGGAGCGCGACCTGGCGCCCATGCTCGCGAAGGAGGCGATGAAGAAGTCCAAGCGGCTCGGGGTGGAGGGCTCGCCCGGCGTGCCCGTGGGGCGTCTCGTCTTGACCGGGAAGATGGTCTACGCATCGTTCGAGGACATGATTACCGTCGTCGCCGGCCCCCGCGTGGGCAAGTCGACGTCGCTCGTCATCCCGGCGATCATCGCCGCCCCGGGGGCTGTGGTCACGACCTCGAACAAGCGCGATGTTCTCGACGCGACCCGCGACGTGCGGGAGAAGGACGGCCCGGTGTGGGTGTTCGATCCGCAGCGCGTGGCCCGTGAGGACGCGACGTGGTGGTGGAACCCGCTGTCGTATGTCACCGACGACACCCGCGCGGCGAAGCTCGCGCAGTATTTCGCGTCCGGCTCCCGGGCGACGGATGCCAAGACGGATGCGTTCTTCGACGGCGCCGGTCAGAACCTGCTTGCTGGGATGCTGCTCGCAGCCTCCGTCGGCGGGCGTCCGATCGCACAGGTGTTCTCGTGGCTGACCGACTCCACCGATGAGGAACCGGTGCGGCTGCTGCGAAACGGCGGCTACCCGATGATCGGTGACGCGGTACTCGGCATCATTCAGTCCACCGACAAGCTGCGCGGATCGGTCTACTCGACGGGGCAGGAAATGGCCGCGTGCTTGAAGAACACACAGGTCGCTGACTGGGTGAACCCGCGCGGAGCTGACGACCCGCGCCCCCAGTTCGATGCCGCCGAGTTCGTGCGCGGCCGCGGCACGCTGTACTCGCTCTCCAAGGAAGGCGCCGGCACCGCCGGCCCCCTCGTCACCGCGCTCACCGCCGCCACCCTCGAGGCGGCAACCGACCTCGCAGACACCTCACCCGGTGGCCGGCTGCGCACCCCGCTGGTGGGCATCCTGGACGAAGCCGCGAACGTGTGCCGGTGGCGGGATCTGCCCGACCTGTACTCGCACTTCGGCTCGCGCGGCATCCCGATCATGTCCGTGTTCCAGTCGTGGTCGCAGGGCGTGGCCGTGTTCGGCCGCGAAGGCATGCTCAAGCTGTGGAGCGCGTCGAACGCGTTCCTGTACCTCGGCAGCGTCAAAGAGAACGACTTCCTGCAGAACGTCTCCGAGCTGGTCGGGGACTACGACCGGGAGACGACCTCGGCCAGCTACAACAAGGGCGTGCGCTCGACATCGACAGCGCTCAAGCGTGAGCGCATCCTGACCGTCGATGAGCTGGGCGCGATGCCCCGCGGCCGCGCAGTGATGCTCTCCACCGGCGCCCGGGCGGCGCTGCTGCGCACCGTCCCCTGGTACGAGGGCCCGAAGGATCAGGTCGCGGCGATCAAGGCGTCGATCGCCGCTCACGACCCGGCGGTCACCCCCGCGGCGTCTCCCGTCGTCACGGCCTCGACGCCGGCGCCGGTGTCACCGGTCGACCTCGCACCCGCACCGGTGCCCGCGGCCGCGCCGGCAGCACCGCCGATCGACCTCGCTTCCTCGATGCGGGCGCTGATGCAACGCGAGGACGCCAAGGACCGCACCGATGGATGACATCGACCCGCTCGACTCCGACGAGTTCGACGCCGTGACACCGACACAGGGGGGCTCTCCGGCAACGGGGAGCCCCCTCGGGGTCGTGGACGGCATGGGCTCGGCAGTGCAGAACGCCCTCGGCGCGCTCGACGTCGACGCGATCGTGGCGCAAGCCGCGAACGCGGTCGTCACCAAGCACGTCACGAACCTCGCCAAGGAGGCGCTGAGCGACGCTCTCACGCCCGAACGGGTCGCCATGCTCCAAGAACGTGCGGCCGCGGCTGTGGAGCGCGCATTCGAGCCCCCAGCCGTGGCAGAAGAAGAGGAAGTTGACGTCGATGCAGAGGCGGAGACGGTCTACGGGTCGGTGGACGAGTGGCTGCGCAAATACTGGCGGTTCACCTACCGCCGCCGCGTCTCAGCGAAGGGCACCGGCACCGGTAGGTGGAAAGCCGAGTGGTGGAACACCGACGAGGCCGTGCAGCGCCTCGAAACGCTATGGCGCGGGTGGGAGGCCGCGCGCCTCGACCCGGGCCTTGGCACAAGTGCGTGGTGGATCAACCACGCTGCCCCGCACATGACGGCCCTGCTCGCCGTCGACGGCCCGTTCGCGGACTCGAAGGATGAAAACCAGGTGGGGGAACCCCTGCCGTACCAGCGGCCCCCGGATCACCTGTTCCCACCGGATAAGCAACCCGGCTGATCCATCGCCCGCGGCTGAGGCGGCGGTGGAACCTTGGCCTCGGTCTTCATCGACTGAGGAGAGGACGGCCAGCAAATGCCGGCACGGTCGAGGGCGGTGCGCGTGAGCTGGAGAAATAGTTCACGGCAGCACCCGGAACAAGACTGTGGTCAGGATGGGTGCGAAAAAGAAAATGCTCGCCAACACAATCCGTGTTTTTGCGCGGATGCGAGCGATAGCTACGTCGTGCTCATTAGTTTGCTGAACGGGCGCGTTCTTCGGCATCGCGCGCCTCAACCGGTCGAATACATTGCAAATCCCTTCTACGCCGTGGTCACTGGTTTTGAGTCACTAGGTATCCGTCATGGACGGCTCCTCCCGCATTTGCGCCCAAAGCTACAGGCCCCCCGGAGTTGTCGGGATGGGGATTTCCCCTGAATCCGGCACTCGGCCAGGCCCCGTCTGGGACACCTCACGCGGCGCGTTTCCACGTCTGCGCAACAGGAGAGGGCGGGGAGCGTCCAACTGCTCCCCGCCCTCTCCTGCCGTCGTTTTACCGGCTGCGCTCGGCGCGCCCCGCTGAGCGGTCGGCCCCGCGGCCGCGGTTCGTCTTGGGGACGTTCACCCCACCGGCGTGCGCGGCAGCTTCACTGGCCGGCCGCCCCTGTGCGATGTCGGCGCGCATGCGCACGTCGATGGTTTCCTTCGGGATGCCGTGCGATGCCAGCTCGTTCGCGGTTGCTTCGCGGCGGGCGGCGCTGTCGTACTGCAACTGCCCCTCGCTGCGCTCCGCACTCGCGCGGCCCTGGTCGGCGCCCACAGACACCGCCGGGGCGCTCTCCCGGCCCTGGTCGACGTCGCGGTGAAGCTGCGCTTGCGAGCGGGCGTCGGAGGCCAACTCCATCAGCTGCGCGGGGCTCTGCTCGGGCGTGCCGCCCTGGGTGGCGAGAAGCTCGTACTCACGCGCTTGCAGCTCGAGGCGGGCAGCCTCATCGACGCGGGACGAGTCGGCCGAACGGTCCCCCTTCTCACCGACACCCGCGCCCGTGTCCGAGTCGAGCTGCGCGGCCGCGGCACGTGCGTCGAGGCGGTCGGCTTCCTGCACCGCCAACGTCGCCTGCGTGAACTCGCCGGCGGCGGTGGTGCGCTCACCGCGGACGGCCTGGTCGCGGTCCAACTCGACCTGCGCGAGCGCTGCGCGGACAGCTTGCGGATCCGCGGCGAGGTTGGTCACGTCGACGCCGTAGCGCTCTCTCACCTCGCGGGCGATGGTGTCGGCCGCGGCCTGGGCGCGCGGGTCGAAGTCCTTCCACTGCTGCGCTGTCTCGTGCATGCCGGCGATCTGCGCGATGTCGGCCCGGTCCCACCATTCCGGCCGCTCAACGACCATCAGACGGGCGCCGGCGACGTCGCGTTCCCCCTCGAAACGGGCCTGCAGCTGACGCTGCTCCTGCTCGCTCTGACGCTGCGCGTTGCGGGCTAGTTCCTCCCTCGCACGGGCGAACTTGTCGGCAAGCTGCGCGGCGACGGCGAGCCCGACACGGAGCGCCTGGCCTACCTCGTCTTCGACGCTGGCTTCCTCACTCATGGTGCCCCCCTCTTATCTTTCGGTTCCGTCGCGGTCGCCCGCGCCGGTGGTGCGTGGTGCCGGCTGCAGGGGTTCGGACTGCGCGGCCGGGGTGAGCTTGGTCGGCAGCGGCCCGCCACGACCCGCTGCGATGTCTGCACGCTGCTTCACTGCGCGCTCTTCGGGCGTGAGCGCGGCGACGCCGTTCTCTGCGATCTGCGCCGCGTATCCGTCGCGCACGGCGCGGAGGTTGTTCTTCACCGTGGCGGCGAGCTCGCTCGCTCGACGGGCATCCCCGGACGCCTGGACGGCTCGGAAGATTGACACGGTGGTCTGCGACAACTGCCGCAGCAACAGCGCCTCGGCGGCAGCGTTCTTGCCCTTGCTGGCCTGCGCCAGGATCAGCGCCGTGGTGTTGACCATCGACGGCATTGCCACCGGTCGACGCCGGCTCTGCGAGGGCCGCAGCTGCGCCGATCGGGCGAGCGTGCGGGACGTGCGCGCCAGCGGCCCGGGCACCGGCTCCAACCGCCGCGACCATGCCGCGTACGCACCCGACGTCTCGCGGGCGACGTGCGCCCATGCGGCGTGATCGTCGGGGTCGATGGTGGCGATGTACTCGTGCAGCCGCGTCATGTCCTCGGCGTACATCTTGAAAAACTCGGGGTTCATTTCGGACTCTTCGCGGCCCGGACGAGCGGGCACGTACCGGTCGGGGTTCTTGCGCGTTGCGCGCCATTCCTCGACCGCCGCGGCGGCGTTCTCCGGGGTGTCCGGCCAGCCCTTGCGAAGCTCCGGCAGCGTGAGGTCACGGGCCAGGCGGAGGCCGCTGTGCCACACCGGCTGTGCGCCCTTCTCCGGGCGCAGCGCGACGGAGTAGCCCGTCACGACGTCGCCCCGACCCGTCTCGAAACGGGGGCGGATGAGAACACCTTCGCGCCGCATCCGCCGCACGAATTCGCCCTCGTCCATCGACGCCGACGCTGCGGCCCGCACCGTGCGCTCGAGGCGGGTGGAGTCGACCTCGGCGGCACCGCGGCGCTGCGCCGATTCGCGCGCGGCGCGGCTCTCCTGCCGCTGCGGCATGTCCTGTTCCCGCTCGGCGCGCAGCGGCCGCAGCTCGAACTCGTTCTCCAGCTCGCGAACGATCTTCATGGCGCGGTGGAAGTCGTTGTGCGTGGAGGCCTTCGTGCCGTCCTCGCGCACGAGCGACACGGCGATGTGCACGTGGTCGTTGCCGTGCTCGGAGAGCCCGTGACGAACGGCCACCCAGCGGCACGCGGCCTTGCCGCTGACCTCCGTGAAACCCATGCGGTCCACGAACTCCTGGGCGATCTGTCCCCACTTCTCATCCGACAGCTGACCTTCGTCGGCAGCGATCGACAGGGAGCAGTGCCAGACGCTCGCGTCGACGCGCTCTTTCAACGTCTCGCCCGTGTCCGGGTCGACCCGCGTTACTAGGCGCGACACGTCGACGCCGAACTCACGCCGCGGCGCATCCAGGCTC